>NZ_JAKRFW010000015.1:0-87534 GCF_022347905.1 Pseudoalteromonas sp. Of11M-6
TAGCAAGAAAGATCTAGGGTCTGTTGATCTTTGCTGTTTGATTTTTGTTCTCCTGAGTGTGTTTTGGTCGCGACGCTCGACTTGCCGCCTAGTAATCTAAGCAAGAGTTGAGCAACAATGAACAAAGCGCACTCAGGTGAACCCAAAGGGCAGCGCTTGATTGGCATCTCTTCTGTGTTGCCCCACAAGGATGTGGGGTAAGGTGACTTTGCAGGAGCACAAAGTCTTTATCGCCTGACTCACATAGAACAACTATGCTACGCAGGCTCTGCCTTGTATAAATACCAATCAAACTGCTGCAAAAACAAACTTGAAAGATTAACAGGCCCTAACGAAATAACCCAACCCAATCTGCGGTCTATACTGATAATTCAAACATCAACTATGGATCGCATATGCTTGCCAACCTACTAAAGCCGTATCGGCAACTACAACATTTATCTCAACATTTTTCTGGTATCGCGCCATTACTCATGCGCCTTATTCTCGCGCCAGTTATGATCATTGCAGGTTACAATAAATTAAATTTGGCTAATCCGGACGCGACATTTTTACAACGCCTCCTCGCCGATCCCGATATTGTCGCATGGTTTGGCAATAGTGAATGGGGCTTAGGTCTACCTTTTCCTGACTTACTTGCCTTTCTTGCCGCTTGGACAGAGTTTTTAGGTGGTTGGTTGATTTTGCTTGGCTTGCTTACGCGTTTAGTGTCTATACCGCTCATGGTGACTATGGTAGTTGCTGCAACGACGGTGCATTTGGAGCATGGCTGGTTTTCGGTAACGCCAACAAACCCAGACACCAGCGCCGCTAAAGTATTAGACTGGCTTGGCTTTGACGAAGCTAAAGTGAGCTTAGAAAATAGCGTAGCAGCGAAGCAACGTTTGGATTCAATTAAAGAGATAGTCGAAGAAAATGGCAGACCAAATTATCTCTATGAAAAAGGCAATATTGTTATTTTAAACAATGGAATTGAATTTGCGGCAACTTACTTTGTATTACTACTTTCACTATTTTTTACCGGTGGTGGACGTTATGTCAGTGCTGACTATTGGTTGAGGCTACTTATTGATAGGAAACAACGCAATTTACTTCCAGAGTAAAACGAAATATTGCAAGGATGCTATCCAGAAATCCGTGATGTCACGTGGTCGAATTTAAGGGAAAATGATAGACTACAAGCAACGTAATACCAATTTGCTTAAGTATTTGGTCTATTTCGGGACACGTATTAAGTCAAATTGGTATAATTCACGGCCATTTTGAAGGCACAACACGGGATGAGTTAATGGACGCCATAGAATTACTCTTAACACGCCAGTCAGATAGCAATCTGTCTTTTCCTGGACCTAATCCAGCTCAGTTAGAAATCATTAAAAAAGCAGCACTAAAAGTGCCAGATCATGGTGGCTTAACACCGTTTAGATTTATTACAGTTGAAGAAAAAGGCCGCGAAAAGCTAGGTGAAATCTATTATCAAGCGGCGGTGAAAGAGCTGCAAGAGCAGCGGGTGATAGATAGAGCGAGAGAGCTACCAGAGCGCGCGCCTATGTTGATCATCGCAGTATCTCCTTATCAAGAACATCCAAAAGTGCCTCGTATTGAGCAAATTCAAAGTGCCGGTTGTAGTGTACTTGCTATGCAGCAAGCCGCTTTTGCACAGGGGTTGTCTGGTGTGTGGCGAACGGGTTACTTTGCCCAGAGCCCTGAAGTGAAAAAGCAACTTGGTCTCGATGAAAAAGATGAGATCGTTGGCTATCTTTATTTAGGTACGCCTACGGTGCAGTGTACAAAGCCAGTAAGGCATAAACCAGAAGATTTCTTTAGCAGTTTATAAGGATACGCAGCCATGGCACTACATGTAATTGATCACCCATTAGTTCAGCATAAACTTGGACTCTTGCGAGAGCAGGGGATATCAACCAAAAACTTTCGCGAAATTGTCTCAGAAGTTGGCAACTTACTCACTTACGAAGCAACAAAAGATTTGACGTTGAGCGATCAGGTCATCTCTGCTTGGGACGGTAACGAGTTAACAGTTAAAAGGCTGACAGGCAAAAAGATCACCTTAGTGCCAATCTTAAGAGCTGGTTTGGGAATGCTAGATGGCATACTGCAGCTGATCCCAGCAGCTAAAGTCAGTGTTGTGGGTTTACAGCGTAACGAAGAAACATTTGAGCCTGTGCCTTATTTTGAGAAGTTGGTGGGTAATATCGATGCTAGACTCGCTTTGGTTATTGATCCAATGCTGGCAACGGGTGGCTCACTGATTGCCACTATCGACATGCTAAAAAAAGCCGGTTCAAAAGAGATCAGAGCGATTGTGCTGGTAGCTGCGCCTGAGGGAGTAAAGTTGGTGGAAGAAGCGCATCCTGACGTTGAAATATACACGGCAGCATTAGATAGCCACTTAAATGAGAAAGGATATATAGTCCCTGGGCTTGGTGATGCCGGTGACAAAATCTTTGGTACGAGAACCTAGCAGGTTTAGTGATTAACAGATTTTGTTTTTTGATCTAAAACAATGATACAAAAAAATATGGTAGTAAAAACATGCCTTCCGCTCTATTTTTGTTAAAACAACAAAATAATATTAAGGATAGACGATGTATTTGCTACGTATTTTTTTGTGGCTAAGCTGCATTTCTGCTTCAGCAAGCGAGCTCCCCAGCATTGAAAAAATAGAAACATTTGCAACCAACTATCATCTCAATCTCAACATACATACACAAACAAGCAATCTATCTGGCAGCGCAACGATAACGGTTAAAAATCAAGGAACAACACCAACTAGAGTAATCCCATTAAGACTTTATCGCTTGCTTAGTGTTGTCGATATCACTTCGGAAGCGGGTAAGTCCCTCAACTATACACAAGGAGTAGTAAGTAATATTGATGACTCACTATTTCAGTCTAATTATATTAAATTATCGTTATCTGAGGCGCTCCAACCCGATCAACAAACAACTTTTACTGTTAATTATTCTGGCCATATAAAGGGGTATGTAGAAACTGGGATGGCTTATATTAAAGATGACATCACCCCTTTGTTTTCTATTATTCGTATGGACGCATATGCTTATCCGCTCATCACAGTGCCTGATGATAGGGTCAATCGCGCGTCACGCTTTTGGCAGAAGCTGTATAACTACACCGCTAGCATCGAAGTGGATAGCGGCTTAGTAGTAGCAAATGGTGGAATTTTACTAGGCGTAACAGAAACCGATCAAGGACGAAAGGTTTATTCATACAAAAACCAGAAACCCTCATGGAGAATGGACTTCATGGTCGCACCATATACCGTGACAAAAGGGCATGGCTTTAAGCTATTTACGTTACCGGGAAATAAATATGCAACTGACTATATGGAAAAGGCAAAACAAACCATAACATTGTATGAAAGTTGGTTTGGTCAACGTCAAAGCACTGGTGAGTTTAGCTTTATAGAGATCCCAAAGGGGTTTGGTGCTCAAGCTGATGTTACCGCAATTATTCAAGACAGCGAGGGGTTTGTGGAGGTAACTCGTTTGTATCACGAACTGAGTCATCTATGGGACCCACGTTCGAATGAAAGCTACTCACCACGCTGGAATGAAGGTAAGGCTACCTTTTTAGAATATTTAACGGATTCACGGCTGAATAAAAGGGTGTCTTTAAGCTCGCATATGACAAACGTACTAAAACGAGCAAAAAACCAGTTCGTTAAACAGCCTAAATATTTAACGACTGCGTTTGAAGAGTATGGAAAAGCTGGGCTTAATGCCTATTCGGTAGGGGCGCTATTTTTTGCGCTTTTGCATCATGAGCTAGGAGAGGAAAGGTTTAATCATTTACTACGTACTTTTTATGCAGCACATGTTAAAAGCGGAGCATCAACAGGCGACTTTATCCTTGCACTGCGTGATTTGAAAGATCCTAACATTGATTGGATATTATCTCGTTGGGTGAATAGCCATAGGTTCACGCTTGATATTTTAGACGCTACCAACTTTGAGAACTTCATCACGTTGAGTATAAGAAGTAGTAAAATATAAATAATCCAAATAAAAAAGCTACCCACAAGAGGTAGCTTTTTGGCTTCTATAAAAGAAAGGAATCGGTATTAAAAGTAGCCTCTGATACCAAGCTTGATATTACGACCTGGAAGAGGGGCTTGCTCTTTGATAAACGAGCTATGCACAAAGCCTAGCTCATCTGTTAGGTTATCAAGGTTAACATAACCAACCATGTCACTGCCCATAAACTCAAAGTCATAGTTAAACGACATATCCACTAACGTATAGCCCTTAGTTTCACTTTCATAGCTCGCGATGTTGTCTTGCTTGAAGTAATGTGTCACCGTGAAGTTAGCTGTTAGGTTCTCGTAACTGTGTTCGTAATCGAGACCTAGCTTGTTGCTTGGAATACGTGGTAAATATTCGTCGTTATCTAACTTCGCTGTCAGCGAGTCACCAAACACTTTGACGCGTGCAAAGTTGCTTAGTTTGTAATGGGCATCAAACTCAAGGCCGTATAGCTTGGCATCACTGCTTTCAAACTTAAACACCGGAACAGCGCCTTCATGTGCATGATCCGCCACTTCTAAACCGTGCTCTGGACTATAGATATAGTCTGTTAATGCCTGATAGTAGAAGTTTTCGATGTCGTTATAGAAGAAATTAACGGTATAGCCAAAGTTACCTGAGAACTTTCTAAAGCTAATGTCTAGGTTGTTTGATGTTTCTTGTTCGATATCTTGCGGCTCAAAGTGTAAATGATCACCTTCTAGCTCATAACCAAGCCCTAGTTCATAGGTGCTGGTTGCGATATGAATGCCATTTGAAAGCAATTCGGCGGTTAATGGTGCGCGCTCCGAGCGAGACAGCGAAACAGCGACGTTTTGGCCTTCAGCAAAGTCGTACACGCCACCAATAGACAAGCTTAGATTGGTCATTTCCAGGTCATAAGAAATAAACCCATTATCTAAGTTACCACCATGGTCGTGATCATGGTCGTGTTCACCTTCATGGTCATGATCTTCTTCGTACGCTTCCAGTTGATTGCCTTTGCTTGATAACTGGTAGTCTTCAATACGAGCACCTAACTCAAGAGTGAAGTCTCCAAAACGACGTTCTTCAAGGATATAAAGTGCGTGCGTTTTGGTATTGGTCGATGGCGTGAAAGCTTCTGCACCGTTTGCGGCGTAATCGCTGTCGGAGAAATGATAACCAACAGTGCCGTGCCACTCTCCTAAGCGGTGCTCTGCCGTTAAGCGTAACTCAGTTGTATCATTTTCAAATACAGTACCTATGTTTCCATCTTCAATTTCAGCGTGTTCGTAATCGGTGTAGCCGACACGTAGGCCAACAGATTCAAGCCAGTCACTGTGTACTGCATAATTTACAAGCCCTTGCCAACGGTCTTGTTTTACTCGAGCAAATACGGATTCTTCTTCGTGGTCATGCCCTTCCTCTTCATGCTCGTGATCATGGTCATGACCAATATGAGAGTGAGCAGGAATGCCATAGTCCGTATCAACACGGCCATAAGAGAAACCAACGGTCAGATGATCGCCAACGTAACTTGTACCTAAGTTAAATTGCTCAGAATCGATAAAGGTATTGTCGACGCGATTGGCGTACTCTGTTTTATGCTCTTCTGCTTCGTGGGCATGATCTTCGCCTTCATGTTCATGCTCGTGTTCTTCATGTTCGTCGTGTGGAAGCGCGAAATTAGGGGTTTCATAATCACCACCTTTACGCTTAACGCCATCGAAATGGAAGTTAAATCCGTCAAAGCCGGATTCTAATAATACCGCAAAGGTATTGGTATTTGAGTTGGTGTCATGGCTATAGTCGGCAGCGCCCTGAAGGCTATCGATCACGTCTGTCGGAATACGATTATCAACAACATTAACCACACCACCGATTGCACCTGAGCCGTAAAGTAGGGTTGCAGGACCTCTTAGCACTTCAATTTGCTGCGCAGCCAGCGAGTCATTAGTGTTGGCGTGATCTGGGCCAACGCGCGAGGCATCGCTACTGTCTAACCCGTTTTGCGTGATTTTAACCCGAGGACCATCTAAACCACGGATGATAGGGCTTGAACTCACCGGACCAAAGTAACTAGCATTGATCCCTGGTTGGCCTTTTAGTGTTTCACCCAGTGTTGGTTTGGCACGGTTTTTTAGCTCATCCCCACTTAATACACTGACCGGAGAGGTCATTTCCATACTATTTTTATGTAGGGCCGAAGAGTAAACAACAATGCTCTCTACAGATGTTGGTTTTAGTTCGACTCGAACAAATCCTTGGGCTTCATCTACATCTACACGTTTATCAAGATAATTAGGCTTAGTAACGTGTAATTGAGAATCAGCATCTATTTCAATGGTAAATTGGCCATTCTTATCTGATTTAACTGACTTGCTTTTGCCATGAAGATGGATGGTTACATTACTAAGTGGTTGATTGTTTGCGTCAACAACTTTACCTGTTAGTTGTGCAGCATAAGCTGGCGCTGCCCCGATTATTGAAATTAATGCGCTGGCGATAAGAGACTGCTTAAACATATTTTATTACCACGAGTTAGATTATGTATTGAACGAGTGAGCCTATTCGGCTAATAGAGTGATAATATAACACTACAAATTTGGAGGATCAATAACGTTATACTATAACTTAGTTATTGTTGAAATTAGAATTACAACTATAGTTAAGGAACAAGTCAAAGTGAGCACAACGTAATGAACAAGCCATTTGTCTTCAAGGCAAGGATTAAGGTTGCTGACTTATTTCACCATAGCCACCATGAAGAAGCATTTACCACCGCCATGTTGTCAAAAGAAAGTAGTGAGCACTTTGCTATGAAATTACTTGGGATATGCGCACTGTCTTTTGATAAGCCGGCAAAGTGGAGCAAGGCGGAGAAAAAACATTGGCCGGACGTATGGCTAGAAGACGACAACGACCAGGTTGAAGTCGCTTTGTTTATTGGTACCTTAGAGGTCGATGAGATACTCAAGTATGAAAAGCTTTATGCTAAGGTTGTAGTGTTGTGTGCTGACGGTGAGCAATGGTTTGAAGAGCGTCGAGCGCAATTACAGTTTATTGGATCTTTCTCTGTGTTTAGTATTCCCACGGACTTTGTGGTTGAATTGTGTGAAATGCTGACGCGAAGTTTACATTGGGACGTGATTTTTGAAAATGGGGCGATGAGTGTTACTGATAGTGAACACTACATTCGTACTCAAATTACCAAGCTGATTTAACGCACTAGTTAACCTAAACTCGGGATAACGGCTGCTAGAGAACAAGTTGTTATGTCGCGGATTTTGGTTATTTACGGCAACTCTATTTTAATATGGCTTGTGGGTCTGCTACAGCACAATAAAATTTCCCCATCTCTCACAAAAGCAAGTGGCTCGTTCGCGTACTGTGTTTGTCCTTCAATGAGCTTGGCGCGGCAAGCACCGCAAAAACCCTCGCGGCATTGATAGGGGACTTCAATATTTGCTGCTTCAAGGGTTTCGAGTATCGAAGACGAAGAAGCCACATATTCCAGTGGCTCCTCAATATTCTCAACCTGAATTAGGAAGGATGGCTTTTCAACCATTACAGGTCGAAATCGCCAAAGTCAGAGGCATCGACTTCAGAGTCGATTTGTCCAACAAGATATGAGCTGATCTCAGCTTCCTGTGGTGCAACCTGAACATTGTCAGAAACAAGCCAAGCGTTGATCCACGGAATAGGATTCGATTTGGTCTCAAATTGCGTTGGTAAACCAACCGCTGACATACGAATATTTGTGATGTACTCAACGTATTGACACAAAATATCTTTGTTTAGTCCAATCATTGAACCGTCTTTAAACAGATACTCAGCCCATTCTTTTTCTTGCTCAGCTGCTTCAACAAACATCTTAATCGCTTCGTCACGGCATTGTGCTGCCACGATAGACATTTCAGGGTCATCTTTGCCTTCTTGCATGATATTCAGCATGTGCTGTGTGCCAGACAAATGAAGCGCTTCATCACGAGCAATTAGCTTGATGATCTTTGCATTACCTTCCATAAGCTCTCGCTCAGCAAAAGCAAACGAGCAGGCAAAACTCACGTAGAAGCGAATAGCTTCTAAGATGTTTACTGACATGATGCAAAGGTACAGAAGCTTTTTCAGTTCAAACAAGTTTATGACGACCGTTGTGCCGTTAATTTCATGCTTGCCTTCACCGTATTGATTATAAAGGCTTACCTTTTCAATCAGTTCGTCATAATACTTGGTCACTGCATCCGCACGTTCAACAATTTTGTCATTGCCCACGATGTCATCAAAGATTAACTCAGGGTTTTGCGTTACATTACGAATAATGTGAGTATAAGAGCGACTGTGAATAGTTTCACTAAATGCCCAAGTTTCGATCCAAGTTTCAAGCTCAGGGATGGAGACGATCGGCAAAAGCGCAACGTTTGGAGAGCGACCTTGCACACTGTCTAGCAATGTTTGATATTTTAGGTTGCTCAAAAAGATATGTCTTTCGTGCTCAGGAAGTGCCTGAAAGTCCAATCTATCCTTACTTACGTCTACTTCTTCTGGACGCCAGAAAAACGATAATTGCTTTTCAATTAGCTTTTCGAAAATAGGGAACTTCTGTTGGTCGTAGCGAGATACATTAACAGTTTGTCCGAAAAACATCGGTTCTTTTAATTGGTCGTTATGATTTCTGCTAAACGTAGAATATGCCATAAATGTGTTACTCAATACCTAAAAAAGCGGGTGATGACCACCCGCATAAAAAGTTATATCTTACAAGCGCCGCCTTCACAACCATCGTCTTCTGCTTCTGGTTTCATCTCATCTTGAGCATCAGAAGCACCGTCGCGGGTGTTATGGTAATAAAGTGTTTTAACACCAAGTTTGTATGCGGTGAGTAAGTCTTTTAGCAATAGCTTCATAGGAACTTTACCTGCTTCAAACTTACTTGGATCATAATTGGTATTTGCAGAGATAGTTTGATCGATGAACTTCTGCATAATACCAACCAGCGCAAGGTAACCATCGTTAGATGGAATATCCCAAAGTAGTTCATAGTTGTTCTTGAGGCGATCGTACTCAGGTACAACTTGCTTCAAGATACCATCTTTACTTGCTTTAACACTGATATGACCACGAGGTGGTTCAATACCGTTTGTCGCGTTTGAAATTTGCGATGATGTTTCAGATGGCATCAAGGCTGACAACGTTGAGTTACGCATACCGTGTTCTTGGATACTTGCTCTTAACGCATCCCAGTCAAGGCGTAATGGCTCTTCACAGACTTTATCAAGGTCACGCTTATAGGTATCTATTGGCATGATACCTTGTGAGTAGGTCGTCTCGTTAAACTTAGGACAAGCGCCGCGTTCTTTTGCCAGTTCATTCGATGCTTTCATCAGATAGTATTGGATCGCTTCAAATGTTCTGTGTGTTAGGCCGTTAGCACTACCGTCTGAGTACTTAACACCATTCTTTGCAAGATAATAAGCAAAGTTAATCACACCGATACCCAGTGTACGGCGTCCCATCGTTGCATTGTACGCAGCAGGAACAGGATAGTCTTGATAGTCTAATAGGTTATCAAGTGCGCGAACCGCAAGCTCTGCTAACTCTTCTAGCTCATCTAAAGACTTGATAGCACCTAAGTTAAACGCTGAAAGCGTGCAAAGTGCAATTTCACCTTCAGGGTCATTTACATGGCTTAACGGCTTCGTTGGTAGTGCAATTTCAAGACATAGGTTTGACTGGCGGATCGGTGCAACCTTAGAGTCAAACGGGCTGTGTGTATTACAGTGGTCAACGTTTTGTAGATAAATACGACCGGTGCTCGCACGTTCTTGCGCAAACATTGAGAATAATTCAATCGCCTTAATGCGTTTCTTACGAATAGACTCATCTTGCTCGTACTTAACATACAGTTCTTCGAATTTATCTTGATCTTCAAAGAATGCGTCGTAAAGGCCTGGCACATCTGACGGACTAAATAGCGTAATATAGTCGTCTTTAATTAGGCGGCTATACATGGTTTTGTTGAACTGCACGCCATAATCTAAATGGCGTACGCGGTTCTCTTCAACACCACGGTTATTTTTCAGTACTAATAGGTTTTCAACTTCAAGATGCCAAAGCGGGTAGAATAGGGTCGCCGCGCCACCACGTACACCGCCTTGAGAACAGCTTTTAACAGCCGTTTGGAAGTGCTTATAAAACGGAATACATCCAGTGTGGTACGCTTCCCCATTTCTGATTGGGCTACCAAGTGCACGAATACGGCCTGCGTTAATACCAATACCGGCACGCTGACTGACGTATTTTACAATCGCAGAAGAAGTCGCGTTGATTGAATCTAGGCTATCAGCACATTCAATCAGTACGCATGAGCTAAACTGACGTGTCGGCGTACGAACACCAGCCATTATTGGCGTTGGTAATGAAATCTTGAATGTTGAAACCGCATCGTAGAATCGCTTAATGTAATCTAGACGCGTTTCTTTCGGGTAGTTTGCAAACAGGCTTGCAGCAACAAGAACATATAAGAACTGCGCACTTTCATAGATCTCACCCGTTACGCGATTTTGTACAAGGTACTTACCTTCCAACTGCTTAACGGCTGCATAGCTGAAGTTCATATCTCGGCTATGGTCGATGTAGCTGTTTAGCTCATCAAACTCTGCTTTTGTGTAGTCAGTGAGAAGGTGCTGATCATAGCGCTTGTCTTCAACCAGCTTTACCACATGGTCGTGTAAGTGCGGCGGCTCAAAACAGCCATAGGCTTTCTTACGCAAGTGGAAAATAGCCAAACGAGCGGCTAGATACTGATAATCTGGAGACTCTTTTGAGATCAGATCGGCTGCAGCTTTAATAATCGTTTCGTGGATATCACCAGTACGAATACCGTCATAAAACTGGATGTGTGACTTTAATTCAACCTGAGAAACTGAGACGTTATCTAGGCCTTCTGCCGCCCATGTAATGACACGATGGATCTTATCTAGATCTAACGGTTCTTTGCGACCGTTTCTTTTGCATACAGATAGCTGTTGGTTCATGTTATGTGCCTGTATTCCTTAGGAACGCGCTTTAGATATCGCACGAATATAAAATTGTTTAGCAAACCACCACTATATATGGTGCCCTAGTGGCTAGGGATCACAAGATAGTGGGGTTGACGTGAATTTGCAAGAGAACAACTCGGGCAGAATTGTGGATAAGTTTGGGATAATTTATTTATGTAAGTATCCACTAACCTATGACAATCCACTTATCTGCCCACAAAGAAAAATCAACAAAAAGATGATGCTTTTCAGCAAAAATAAAAAAAAATTCTAACTGATTTTTTTCTACACAAATTCGTATCTATTATAGCAAAAACACAATATATGGTGTTTTATTTTTTTATCGACACTAAATATGCGATAACGTGTCTAATGGGTTAGTAAGATAGAGATCCGCATGCCAAGACTTAGCTTCGGATTCAGATGGAATGAATCCCCACATTGCTGCTGCACTAATCATTTTTGCGGATTTTGCAGCAATAATGTCTCGCTCAGCATCGCCAACATAAATACACTGCTCTGGCGAAATCCCCAATTTTGACGCCACTAATAGCAAAGGTTCTGGATGAGGCTTGGCCACCGCCAGTGTATCTCCGCATACTACTGTCTCGATCTTTGCAAGTTCAGGGATCTGTTTTAGTAGCGGAAGTGTTAAAAACTCAGGTTTGTTCGTCATGATCCCAACCTGAATCTCTTTTTCTAAAAGTGCCGCTAATAACTCACCAATTTGCGCAAAGCATTGGGAATGTACTGATAAATTCGCCAGGTAGTAGTCGAGTACACCCTGCCGTAATATTTGAATGTCGTAGTGCTTTAATGACTCACCAAATCCTACTTGCAACATCGCTGCTACGCCGTTTGAAATCGCACTGCTATAAACCTGTTTGCCGACAGTAGGCATTTTATTAGCAGCTAAAACGTGGTTTAGTGCGGCTCCCAAGTCATCACTGGTATCCAGCAAGGTGCCGTCTAAATCAAATAGTACCGCCTGAATCATGCCAGCTTCTCAAAATGTAGAATGTAGTTAACTGAAACGTCTTTAGTTAAGGTAAATGTTTTGCCGATAGGGTTGTAGTTAATCCCTGTCGCCGCCCTAACTTTGAGGTCGTATTTTTCAGCCCAATCAATTAAGGTCGAAGGGCGAATAAATTTATCATGCTCATGCGTGCCTTCAGGAACCATTTTAAGCAGTTTTTCTGCGGCGACGATAGCCAGTAAATACGCTTTTGTAGTTTTGTTTAAGGTAGAAAAAAATACATGACCGCCGGGCTTAACTAGCTGTGCGACTGAACGAATAATGGATTCTGGGTCTGGTACGTGTTCTAGCATTTCCATGCAAGTTACTACATCGAACTCACCTTGGTGCATGGCTGCGAATTCTTCCGCTGGCACTTTTTGATAGTCTACGTTAACGCCGACCTCTAATGCGTGGAGCTTTGCGACGTTAAGCGGCTCTTGCCCCATATCGATACCGGTTGCATTTGCACCCAGCTTAGCCATGCTTTCTGTTAAAATCCCGCCACCACAACCGACATCCAATACTGTTTTTGCGAATAGGCCTTCACACTTATCGTTAATAAAGTCCAACCTCAACGGGTTAATGTCGTGTAATGGTTTAAATTCTCCCTCTCGGTCCCACCAGCGCTCTGCTATTTCTTCAAATTTAGCGATTTCATTAGGGTCTACATTTTGATGTTCGGTCATAAAAAACTTCCTCGTCGAATTGAGCGCATTATAAAGGGGATTAGATAAAAATAGCACCTGTAAAACGGTAAAAAGTGTGTTAGCATGCTTGACGAATTTTATAATAAACAAAGCCCCCGCTGATACTCTGAGGCAATTCGGCTATTTTTTGAAGTGCGTTTAATTGGCGCTTCAGCAGAAAAAGCAATTTGCTATTCAGATAGCATCTCAACACAAGTTGTAGTGTGACACAAAAGGGGTGGACACTGAAGGAAAGTGGAGTCAAATGTCTGATCTCGCCAATGAAATCCTGCCAGTCAATATCGAAGATGAATTAAAAAATTCATACCTAGATTATGCAATGAGTGTAATCGTAGGTCGTGCATTACCTGACGTACGTGACGGCCTAAAGCCTGTTCACCGTCGTGTATTGTTCGCGATGAATGAACTTAAAAATGACTGGAACAAACCTTATAAAAAGTCAGCTCGTGTAGTTGGTGACGTAATCGGTAAATATCACCCGCATGGTGATAGCGCGGTTTACGATACTATTGTACGTATGGCTCAGCCTTTCTCTCTACGCTATATGCTCGTAGATGGACAAGGTAACTTTGGTTCTGTCGATGGTGACTCTGCAGCTGCGATGCGTTATACCGAAGTACGTATGGCGAAAGTCGCTCACGAGTTACTTGCTGACCTTGAAAAAGAAACCGTTGATTATGTACCAAACTACGATGGTACAGAGCAAATTCCAGATGTGTTACCAACTAAAGTGCCTAACTTATTGGTGAATGGTTCATCTGGTATTGCGGTTGGTATGGCGACCAATATTCCACCTCACAACTTAACTGAGGTGATCAATGGCTGTTTGGCTGTGATCCAGAATCCAGACATCACCATTGAAGAGTTAATCGACTATATTCCGGGTCCTGATTTCCCGACTGCCGCCATCATTAGCGGTAAAAACGGCATCGAACAAGCCTATAAAACAGGCCGTGGTAAGATCTATATCCGCGCGAAAGCTGAAATCGAAGTCGATGAGAAAACAAACAAAGAAACCATCATCGTTCATGAAATTCCTTACCAAGTTAACAAAGCAAGACTAATCGAAAAAATTGCTGAACTTGTTAAAGACAAAAAGGTTGAAGGGATCAGTGCACTACGCGACGAGTCGGACAAAGACGGTATGCGTATTGTTATTGAAATCAAACGTGGTGAAGTCGGTGAGGTTGTACTAAACAACCTATATGCTCAAACACAACTACAAACTGTGTTTGGCATCAATATGGTTGCACTAGACAACAACCAGCCTAAGTGTTTCAACCTGAAAGAAATGCTTGATGCGTTTATTATTCACCGTCGTGAAGTTGTAACGCGTCGTACTGTATTTGACCTGCGTAAGGCAAGAGACCGAGCGCACACGCTTGAAGGCCTCGCAATTGCGCTAGCTAACATTGACCCAATCATTGAGCTTATTCGTAAGTCACCAACACCAGCGGAAGCGAAAGCGGCGCTAACTGCGCGAGCTTGGGATCTTGGTAACGTTAAATCAATGCTTGAGCGCACTGGCGAAGAAAATGTTGCGCGTCCAGATTGGTTAGCGGAAGAATTAGGGATCCGTGATGGTCAGTACTATTTGTCTGAGCAACAAGCCCAAGCAATCCTAGACTTAAGACTACACAAATTAACAGGTCTTGAGCACGAGAAAATTCTAGCAGAATACAAAGAACTACTCGATCTTATCGCTGAGCTACTGTACATCCTTTCTACTCCAGAGCGTTTGATGGAAGTGATCCGCGATGAGTTAGTTGAAATCAAAGAAACGTATGGTGATGAGCGTCGCACAGAGATCACCGCTGCTGCGCACGATATCAGTTTAGAAGATTTGATCAACGAAGAAGACGTTGTAGTGACGCTTTCTCACGAAGGCTATGTGAAGTATCAACCTCTTAGCGATTACGAAGCTCAGCGTCGTGGTGGTAAAGGGCGATCTGCAACTAAGATGAAAGATGAAGACTTTATCGAACGTCTACTCGTTGCAAATACTCACGATACAATTCTTTGTTTCTCCACTTCTGGCCGCTTGTATTGGTTGAAAGTTTACCAGCTGCCGCTTGCATCACGTGCTGCGCGCGGAAAGCCAATTGTTAACTTGTTACCACTCGAAGCTGATGAGCGTATTACGACAATTTTACCGGTTCGTGAATACGAAGAAGATAAGTTTATCGTCATGGCGACGGCAAGTGGTATCGTTAAGAAAACACCGCTGACTGCATACAGCCGTCAGCGTGCAAGTGGCATTATTGCTATCAACTTGAACGAAGGCGATAGCCTGATCGGTGCTAACATCACCACAGGTGAAAATGACATCATGCTATTTACTGAGCATGGTAAAGTTGTACGCTTTAACGAGAAGCAGCGAGATTCTGAAACAGGTGAAGTGAAGCGTGATCCTGAAACTGGCGAAGAAATGTTGGCTTTACGTCCGATGGGCCGTACAGCAACAGGTGTTCGTGGTATCAAGATGCCAGATGACGTGAAAGTGGTATCACTAATCGTACCACAAGGCGATGGTGCAATCTTGACCGTAACTGAAAATGGTTATGGTAAGCGTACACCGCTTGAAGAGTACCCAGCGAAGAGCCGTGCAACACAAGGTGTTGTGTCAATCAAAGTAACTGAAAGAAATGGTTCTGTGGTTGGTGCGGTTCAAGTTGATGACAACGATGAAATCATGCTGATTTCAAACCGTGGTACGCTAGTTAGAACGCGTGTAAACGAAGTTTCTACGGTAGGCCGTAACACCCAAGGTGTTATTCTGATCCGTACGATGGAAGAAGAAAAGGTAGTTGGTCTTCAACGCATCGAAGAAATTGAAGTGGAAGCGTTGCCTGAAGGTGATGTTGCAGAGTTTGAAGGTGAAGCAACACCGGCTGCGGAACCTGACGCAGAGGAATAAAAAACCCTATCCAAAAAAAAAGCGACTTCGGTCGCTTTTTTTCTTTCTGTCAATTTTTTCAATCTGTTCCTCTATGACAAGAGCCTGAAGCCTGATAAATTAAGGCTACCAACAATCCGACGTTTTAGTCGGGCAGCCCACTGTTCATCCAAAAAGTCATGAGAATAACGCTATTCTTTGGATGATCTAGATTATTTGGAATGAGGAAAAATATGACGGTTTATAATTTTTGCGCGGGTCCTGCGATGTTACCTGTTGAAGTTATGAAAAAAGCGCAAAAAGAATTTTTAGATTGGCAAAATTTAGGCGTGTCGGTGATGGAAGTTAGCCATCGTTCAGCGCCTTACTTGGAGATGGCGAAGCAGTGTGAAGCCAGCTTACGTCGTTTGATGAACATCTCTGATGAATTTGAAGTCCTGTTTATGCATGGTGGTGGCCGAGGCCACTTTGCAGCTGTACCGCTAAATCTACATGTTGATGGTGTACCTGGCGTATATATCGAGAACGGGATCTGGTCTACCGGTGCGACGAAAGAAGGTGAAAAATTCACGCAAACGCATGCGATTAATATTCGTACTGACGAAAATGGTCAATTCGATATTTTACCTGTCTCTGAGTGGAAGCTACCAGAAAACGCTTCATATATTCACTATTGTCCAAACGAAACCATCGATGGTATTGAAATATTTGACGTTCCAAAGCATGCAACCGCACCAATTGTAGCGGACATGTCTTCCAATATTTTATCTCGTGAAATTAACGTCGATGACTTTGATTTGATCTATGCTGGTGCGCAAAAAAATATCGGTCCTTCGGGTCTCAGTATCGCCATTGTACGTAAGACGTTATTGAAGCGTGAAGGGCTGCCAAGACCTGCTATCCTTGATTACGCCATTGAGGCTGATCAGCAAAGCATGTACAACACACCACCGACATTTGCATGGTATCTTGCGTTTGAGGTATTCAAGTATCTTGAAAGCATTGGTGGTGTTAAAGCTATGGAAGCGCACAATCAAGAAAAAGCAGCCATTTTATACGATTACATCGATGGCTCTAACTTCTATTCAAACAAAGTTGCAAAACATTGTCGCTCATTGATGAACGTACCATTTTGGTTAAATGATGACAGCCTAAATGCTAAATTCTTGGCAGAGGCAGAACAAAACGGTTTAATTGCACTTGAAGGCCACCGTTTTGTTGGCGGTATGCGAGCTAGTATATACAACGCCATGCCAATTGAAGGGATCAAAGCGTTAGTTGCATTTATGGATAAATTCGCACGGGAGAACAGTTGATGGAACAATTGACCCTCAAGCCTATTACTAAAGTCAGTGGCAGTGTGACGCTACCTGGCTCTAAAAGCTTATCAAATCGTATTTTGTTGCTTGCAGCATTGTGCGAAGGCACGACAAAAGTGACGAACTTATTGGATAGCGATGACATCCGCCATATGTTAGGTGCGCTATCCCAGTTAGGCGTTGAAGTAACGTTAGAAGACGATAATACGGTGGCACTGGTCAAAGGAAATGGTGGCAACTTTCACACCCCCGTTGAGCCGCTATTTTTAGGCAATGCTGGTACAGCATATCGCCCATTAACAGCAGTGCTTGCAGCTATACCCGGTGATTATGAACTGATTGGTGAGCCACGAATGGAAGAGCGCCCAATTGGCCATCTTGTCGATGCCATGCAAACGCTTGGTGCCGATATTCAATATCTCAAAAACAAAGACTACCCGCCGTTAAAAGTTGCAGGTAAGCAACTTGCTGGTGGTGAAGTTGAGATTGACGGCAGTATCTCAAGCCAATTCTTAACTGCATTATTGATGGCGGCACCGCTTTTTAGTGGCGATACGAATATTGCGATTAAAGGTGAACTGGTTTCAAAGCCTTATATTGATATTACTATTGGCGTGATGGCGCACTTTGGGGTTCATGTCGAAAACCACGATTACCAACATTTTGTGGTAAAAGCAGGCCAGCAGTATCAATCTCCTGGAACACTTATGGTCGAAGGGGATGCCTCGTCAGCTTCTTATTTCATTGCTGCAGCCGCAATTGCAGGTGGTGAAATTGAGATCAAGGGAGTGGGTAAACAAAGTGTGCAAGGTGATATTGGCTTTGCCAAAGTGATGGAACAAGTCGGTGCAAACATTGATTGGCATGATGAGCGTATCGTTGTCCGAAAAGGTGAGTTAAATGGTGTGGATATTGATGCCAATGCTATCCCTGATGCGGCGATGACGCTTGCAACCGTAGCGCTATTTGCAAAAGGTAAAACGGCAATTCGTAATATTTACAATTGGCGTGTGAAAGAAACCGACAGGCTAGCTGCCATGGCGGCTGAGCTAAAAAAAGTAGGCGCAGAAGTGGTAGAAGGGCACGACTTTATCGAAGTTAAGCCACCGGCTAATTTTAATTTCACGGATGTAGACACATATAATGACCATCGTATTGCGATGTGTTTCTCGATGGTTGCTGTGGGTGGTCAAGCTATCACGATTAACGACCCTAAATGTACGGCAAAAACTTTCCCAACCTATTTTTCAGTGTTAGAAAGCATTAGTCAGTATTAATTTCATCCAAGGTGTTGAAGATCTTCAACACCTTAAAATCTTCTATAAAATAGTCAATCTTAACAAAGTCAAATACACGGGTGTTTGACTGAATTTCTTTCAATTAAAGCCAGTTCGCACCTGGCGTATAGCATTTTGCGTTGCACTAATAATTTGAGATATAACAAAAAATGACAGGTAAATAAGGATATATTCAGCAAATTGACGTATACTATGCGCCGTCAAATTCAGGTGAGCATTTTTAGGAGGTCTAAATGCAGGCAGCTATGCCAGTTATCACCGTAGACGGCCCAAGTGGTTCAGGCAAAGGAACTGTTTGTCGCTTGTTAGCTGAAACATTAAATTGGGAAGTGTTGGATAGCGGTGCGATTTATCGCGTGCTTTCGTTAGCGGCATTACACCACCAAATTGCAACTGATAACGAAGAGGGTTTAGTCCCACTCGCTGCCAATTTGGATGTACAGTTTTCTATCGATAAAGAAACTAAAAAAAGCAAAATTGTACTTGAAGGTGAAGATGTTACTAACACCATTCGCAATGAAGAAGTCGGCGCAGCTGCGTCAAAAATTGCGGCGCTACCTCGAGTAAGAGAAGCATTATTACGACGTCAGCGCGCTTTTAGAACTGAAGTTGGCTTAATTGCAGATGGACGCGATATGGGAACGGTGGTGTTCCCTGATGCTGAACTTAAAATTTATTTGACTGCAAGTGCAGAAGAGCGTGCTCGCAGGCGATTTGTTGAGTTGAATGAGAAAGGCCATGATGTTACACTAAGTGGTCTGTTAGAAGACATTAAAGCTCGCGATGATCGCGATATGAATCGCAAGGTTGCCCCATTAGTTCCTGCTAGCGATGCGGTAGTTGTTGATACAACTGAGCATAATGCTGAGCAAGTGTTCAAACAGGTTATGTCTTTTATTCAAGACGCCATTGTGGCCGGTAAACTTCCAAAAAGCTGTTTACCTAAGTAATTTATAATGACACAGGCAGGAAGCTAGTGTTTATTTAATAACCCCATGCAGCATGGTTGCTAATTGGTAATTTAACTTTATAGAGACGTATTTAGTATGTCAGAAAATTTTGCGCAGTTATTTGAAGAAAGCCTACAGGGTTTTGAAGTTGAGCAAGGCTCAATCGTTAAAGGTACAGTAATCGCTATTGAGAACAATGTTGTTCTTGTTGATGCTGGCCTTAAGTCTGAAAGTGCAATCCCTGCAGAGCAATTCAAAAATGCTGCTGGTGAACTAGAAGTTGCAGTAGGCGACGAAGTAGACGTTGCACTAGATGCAATCGAAGACGGTTTCGGTGAGACTATCCTTTCTCGTGAAAAAGCTAAGCGTCACGAAGCTTGGATCCGTCTTGAGAAAGCTTGTGAAGAGCAAGAGACTGTTACTGGTGTTATCAACGGTAAAGTTAAAGGCGGTTTCACAGTTGAAGTTGATTCAATCCGTGCATTCCTACCTGGTTCACTTGTTGATGTACGTCCAGTTCGCGACACAGCTCACCTTGAAGGTAAAGAGTTAGAGTTCAAAGTAATCAAGCTAGACCAGAAGCGCAACAACGTTGTTGTTTCACGTCGTGCTGTTATCGAGTCTGAGAACTCACAAGAGCGTGAAGAGCTGCTTCAAAACCTTGTTGAAGGCCAAGAAGTTAAGGGTATCGTTAAGAACCTTACTGACTACGGTGCATTCGTAGACTTAGGTGGTGTTGACGGTCTTCTACACATCACTGACATGGCTTGGAAGCGTGTTAAGCACCCTTCAGAGATCGTGAACGTAGGTGACGAAATCAACGTTAAAGTACTTAAGTTCGACAAAGAGAAGACTCGTGTTTCTCTAGGTCTTAAGCAACTTGGCGAAGATCCATGGGCTGCTATCGCTGGTCGTTACCCAGAAGGTGCTAAGCTTACTGGTCGTGTAACTAACCTAACTGACTACGGCTGTTTCGTTGAAATCGAAGAAGGCGTTGAAGGTCTAGTACACGTTTCAGAAATGGATTGGACTAACAAGAACATCCACCCTTCAAAAGTAGTTTCACTAGGTGATACTGTTGAAGTTATGGTTCTTGAAATCGACGAAGAGCGTCGTCGTATTTCTCTAGGTCTTAAGCAGTGTAAAGCTAACCCTTGGCAAGAATTTGCTCGTCTTAACAACAAAGGCGACCAAGTTTCTGGTAAGATCAAGTCTATCACTGACTTCGGTATCTTTATCGGTCTTGACGGCGGTATCGATGGTCTTGTACACCTATCTGACATCTCTTGGAACACTCCAGGTGAAGAAGCTGTACGTGAGTACAAGAAAGGTGACGAAATCACAGCTATCGTTCTACAAGTTGACCCAGAGCGTGAGCGTATCTCTCTAGGCGTTAAGCAAATCGACGCTGATCCATTCACTAACTACCTAGACGCCAACAAAAAAGGTGCTATTGTTAAAGGTAAAGTGACTGAAGTTGATGCTAAAGGCGCAACTGTTGAGCTAATCGAAGGCGTTGAAGGTTACATCCGTGTAGCTGACATCGCGCAAGAGCGTGTTGAAGATGCGACTGCTGCTGTTTCTGAAGGCGACGAAATCGAAGCTAAATTTGTAGGTGTTGATCGTAAGAACCGTACTATCAGCCTATCAGTTAAAGCTATCTACGAAGCTGAAGAAAAAGAAGTACTAGAGAAGCTTAAGAAAGATGAGCCTGCGTTCGAAAACGCAATGGCTGCAGCTTTCAAAAATGCTCAAAAAGACTAATTAATCAGTCTTTAAACTAGGAAGGGCGCTCAGCCCTTCCTTTTACACTAAAGGAAACATTATGACAAAGTCTGAATTGATAGAACAACTTGCACTGCAGCACGCTCACGTTCCTGTTAAAGATGTAGAGAATGCGGTAAAAGAAATCCTTGAACAAATGGCTGGCTCATTATCAGACTCGGAACGTATCGAAATCCGTGGCTTTGGTAGTTTCTCGCTTCACTTCCGTTCCCCTCGCACTGGTCGTAATCCTAAAACGGGCGAGACAGTAGAATTGGATGGTAAATACGTACCACACTTTAAGCCAGGCAAAGAGCTGCGCGATAGAGTAAACGAAAGCTTAAATAATTAAGTCTAACGGAGCTAAACTTGGTTGCAGTATTGAAAAAGGGATTAGCTGTTGTTGCCATACTGATTGCATTTTTAGTTGGAACACAAAATCCACAAGTTGTTAATGTCAATTTTGTAATTGCAAGTGCAGAGTTACCACTCGCAACCTTAATGAGTATTTGCTTAGCTCTTGGGATAATTATTGGTTTACTTGTAACAGCGTCGGTTTTATCTAAGCTTAAATGGCAAAATCATCGCCTAAAAAAAAGTAATAGTAAGCTTAGTCAAGCAGCCGAACGCTAGTTATGATCGAGCTACTGTTTTTATTACTACCTGTAGCTGCCGCTTACGGTTATGTTATGGGTAAAAATAGTGCTAAGAATCAAGCCCTAGAGCAAAGTAGACAAATTACCTCTGAATACAGTAAAGGCCTAAAATTCCTACTAGATAGGGAAGAAGATCAGGGTCTTGAACACCTCACCAAATTACTTGAAGTCTCAGCAGACTCCGTCGACCATTATTTAACACTCGCATCGCTCTTTAGAAAGCGGGGAGAGTTAGATAGAGCGATAAAAATTCATGAGCTACTACTTAAACAACCTAATCTAGACGAAGAAGTGGTGAAGTCCTGTCGTCTAGAGCTTGCTCAAGATTACGTCTTAGCCGGTCTATTGGATAGCGCTGAAGAACACTTAGTCATTCTTGTAAAGCTTGGGTTTAAGGATGCACTCGATCCAATTTTAAACCTATACTCTCAAACTAGAGATTGGCGAAAAGGCGTTCATATGTATGAAGCGCATCCTGAGCTTTTTAAAAAGTCGTCTCATTGCGCGACTATTGCAAACTTCTATTGTGAAGCTGCAAATCAAGAAAAGAATCCAAGCTTATTCGAAAAAGCGACAGCGCTCGCGCATGAAACAGTAAGACCCTTGTATGAAATGGGCAAAGATGCATACAAACACGATGATTACGTGAAGTGTATATATTATTGGCGAAAGCTCGTGAGCCAATTTGTATTTATGGCGCCACTAGTAATAGAAGACCTAGAATCTTGTTATGTTAAATTAAATATTCATGAGCAATTCTTTGAGTTAGTCTCCGAGCTATTAGAAAAAGGAGGAGTGCTGATCAGAATTAAGTTCTGCCAAGGATTAGTCCAAAAAGGTCATATTTCTGAGGCGATAGAGTTTCTAACTGATAGTTTAAAGCGTGAACCATCAATTAGGGGCTTTAGTTATTTGCTGCAACTCATTAGTGGCAAAGATGCTAAAATAGATCACGTACTACAAGAAATAGATAAGTTGGTAAAGTCTTATATTGCAACTAAGCCGAATTATCAATGTGGTCATTGTGGGTTTACAAGTCATACAATGTACTGGTTATGTCCCTCCTGCAAACATTGGGAGTCACTTGCTCCGAGCCGTGGGTTAGACGGTTTTTAGGTTTTTAATTTGGCCAAATAGGGTAACTATGTCGACACAAGATTTAAAAAAGGTTTTGATTGCGCTTGATTATGATAATGAAGAAGCTGCATTATCATTTGTTTCTCAGCTTTCACCTGACGAATGCCGATTGAAAGTAGGTAAAGAGATGTTTACCTATTTTGGCCCTCAGTTTGTAAAAAAACTGGTAGATATGAATTTTGATGTATTTTTAGATCTAAAATTTCACGATATTCCAAACACAGTTGCAAAAGCGGTAACTGCTGCGGCTGAACTTGGCGTGTGGATGGTAAATGTTCACGCCAGCGGCGGCCATGAAATGATGTCAAAAGCAAAAGAAGCGTTGGCAGCTTACGGTGATAAAGCGCCGCTACTTATTGCTGTGACCGTATTAACTAGTATGGATCAAGGTCAGCTACTAAAGCTTGGAATTGAAAAGACACCTCAAGAGCAAGTGCTATATCTTGCAAAATTAGCGAAAGAATCAGGTCTAGATGGCGTGGTTTGTTCTGCGCAAGAAGCCGAACTTTTAAAAGCTCAACTCGGTGAGGAATTTAAGCTTGTGACACCAGGTATCCGACCAGCAGGTGCTGATGCTGGCGATCAAAAACGTATTATGACCCCTGAAAAAGCAGTGAAAGCGGGTAGTGATTATCTAGTGATAGGGCGTCCGATCACTAAAGCTGACAATCCAGCAGGAGCTCTGGAAGCAATTAACCAAAGTATTGCTTCGCTTTAAACATGAGAGGCCAACATTATTGTTGGCCTCTTTCAATTTACGAGACCAGTTTAATCGAAGCGTTAGATTTTAACTTAATCTTCATTTTCCGTAGTTTCAAAGTTCAAACTAAATTGACCACTGCGCTGTACTGAGAAAATAGCCTTTTGCCAGTTCTCTTCTTGATTTGCTGTCGCATTTTCGAACAAGCTTAGAAAAAGGACGGAAATTTCATCACTTACAGGTATGACATGTGCTTGTTTGGGAGTGCTGGTGTCATAGTAGAAAGCGGAACACCTCGGCATATTGTCGTCATGATAGTCCAATACGAGTCGCGCTTCGCTCCACGGCTCTTTAATTTGTTGATACAGATATTGACCCAATTGTTGTGGGACTTGTCGGTTTTCTTCACGCATTCCAACTCCTTGTTATGTTCAGCGATAAATGTTGATCTGATTTTACTGGCGACTTTTGGCTTTAGTATGTGCTATAAATTTGTAGATCCCAAAACCGAATAGTATAAATATGATCGCCTGATCCGCGGCTTTACTTATCATAACCGCATTTGAGAATAGGTTTGATAGTATAGACATACAGATAAAAAACGAAAGTACTGATGTTAGTAACACGATGGCTTTTATCCAAGGTTGAACTAGCTTATGTCCCTGTTTGCTAATCGATACAGCAACGATAAAACTGATCAAAGAAACTAAAAAGCCAATAAAATATTGTTCCATCGTGATCATTGTATTTTCTTATTAATTGATGTGTAAATTATTTTATTTATTTTCTGTCGCTTTCAAGAAACGCTGAATGTTTCCGTAAGAACAGATTCTTAATCTCTTAATTTTGCTTGCGATAAGTTCAGTAAGATCTTTCGCCACATATATGAAAACGGCTGTGGTACCTAGCTCTTCCTCAGTATTTGGTCTGTCTCTGCAACGTTAAACTCATAACTAAAAAAATGATCTGATCCAGTAAAACAGGACACTTCATTAAGCTACTTTCAGTTATTCAAATCTTTCAGGGCTTAGATAGCCAATGACACTATGCCTTCTCTTTTTGTTGTAATCAATTTCTAGGTACTCAAGTATTTGCTGAAACATCGCTTAACGATCCATAATTAGTTCGTATTGAACCGCCTCAACTTTCAGTGAATGGAAGAGGCTCTCAACACAAGCGTTGACGCTCCCAGCAGTTACCTTTGCGGCTCATGCTATGAGTTAATCCGTACTGCTCAATCATATTCCGATAAGCATGAGAGCAATACTGGCTGCCACGGTCACTGTGAACAATAACTCCTTGGGCTTGTCGCGTCGCCAAAGCGCCATTTTTAGAGCATCACACCAAGATTGATGTGATGCGCTTACTCATCGACCAACTAACTACTGACCGTGAATATAAATCGGTGATGAAAGCTAAATTAAATAGAGCCAACCTTCGCTCGTTATTACATAGGTGATGTCGCCAGCCCATTTTTGATTTGGCCCATCAGTGATAAAGTCTTGCTCAAGCAAATTCGGTGCAACAGGCCATGAATGTTTACTGTACTTTGTAGCTTTAAACTTGCGGGCCGCTTTGGCTACAAGCCCTTAGCGCTCCATGCTGCACATAATGGTTTTAATATCATACTTCTCACCTTGCTCTTCAAGCTCAGCTGGAATGCGTCGAGCACTGTCCCGCTCAACTCATCTTTAATTTTTGTATCGCGGGCTTGCTTGCGCTTACTCAGCTGCTGGCACGATTTTAGCCATAAATAATACCCACTTGGCGACACGGACAATATATAGGCCATCCTGTGTATTGAGAATGACCCGCAGTTGTCTTTCATAAACTCCAATCGAGTTACTTTTGGTTTTTTGCGAAGTAGGTGGCCGCCTTTTTTAAGATTTCTAATTCCTTAGCTTGCTCAGCCAACTGGCGTCTTAACTTGGCACTCTCTGCGCTCGCGACATTACGCCAAGCATAGATCCGAGATTCATAAACAGTGAGGTCTCGTGCAGCCTGCGCAATTCCAATTTTGGTCGCCAGCTTCAAGGCTTCTTATTTAAATTCGGCTGAATAAGTTTTTCTGGTTTTCTTTGGGGGCGTTATTTTTCACCTCTACGAGTTAGTTTACTCACTTAATGAGGTGTCCAAAAGTTTTGGATCAGATCAGTGAGTCGTTTTCTAGTGCTGTACACACTGTGATAGCGTGGGTAGATCTTTAGTGACTCGCCACTTTATACGGTTTTGTAAATAGCCGGCTATTAAAATAAGAGGGTTGTTCAAAGATTGTACATTGATTTTTACAAAAGCTTGGCTTTTTTCTGTTTGTTTAAGTGGTTCTATCCTTGGCTTTAAGGTTAATTTATAAGAATAGGTACGCTCTGAAGTCATCCTTGCACGAATTTAAAAAAGAGGTATCCGTGGAAAAAGTGATTATTTGATCTGGCTTGATTGTTTCAAAAGTTACATCATTCCCAGTCGAAAGTTTGTCATGAATATCGGAACCTGGTTCTAAAGTACTATGGAAAACAAAACTTTCATTTATACAAGTGGTTAGTTCAGAACTAATGACCTTAGTACTTTGGATTGTGTCGTGAATGACCACCTTTGTGTGCATGATATTTAGCCTTGGTTGATTTGAAAACTCTCACAACAATCCATAAAGCTTGGTTAATGTGGTGTAAATATGGTTTTTATGTGTAATTATCTGTTATTAAATTAATTTAATATAATAATGGAGGTTATTACATGGTTTTAGTGGAGTGCAAGTGTGTTTTTGGTGGTTGATAATATTAGTTTGATATTAAGGTTGATCTGTAAAAAGCGTTTGTGTATCTTATGCGCCGTTCGAGAATGTACATCAAAAGTCCAGATGTTTAGTGTGGTTTTTGTTTTCAGGGAAGTGTCTATCTCAACAAGTTGTAAGAAAGCTTAATGCAAACTGAATTGCTCATTAAGTCTCGTGACTTCCTACCTGAATGCCGAATAAAAACAAAAATCACCACAAAAACAATTGGTTAAATATTTTTTAAGAAGATTTCTGAATGTTAACTTAGTATTCAGTTACAAACTGCATACTTGTGCTCTGTAATTTCTTGTTAAATAGTTAAATCAAATGTATTTTCACTATTGTACGGGAAATTAAAAAGATTAATTGTTTCCAATAATCTAATTTGGATGTCTTATAATTGAGGCGGATATGGCTAGGAATGCTTTATTTATAATGGTTTTGTTTTTGACTGGTTGTATGTCTACTTACGTTAAGTTAGATGTAACTGCTACTGATAACATAAATTTAAACCAGTTTAACGAGCCACTACCTGTGGTATTAAAAGTATATCAACTTACTGATATTCAAGCGTTTAAAAATTCTACATTTGAACAGCTTTGGAAGTCCGATAAATCAATTCTGGCTAACACCTTAGTTACGGTGGAAGAACGCACCGTAAACCCCTCAGATCGTATAAAAATTGAGTTTGAACAAGCTGAATCTGCAAAGTACGTGGCTTTTGTTGCTCTATTTAGAGACAGAACAGGCGGTAACTGGCGCGCATTTTATGACTTAAATGATTGGCCGGTGCCCTTATCTACTTCTCTAGATATTGAAATTACAAGTAACTCGCTTCGCCTACCTGAAGTTGAGGAGGATAAGTAATGCAGCACAACAACGTATACAAACCAGTTTGGGCTGAAGGTTTAATGCTAAGTCAGCAGCATTTACAACTGTTCGATCAATATCTGCAATCGCAACTAGCTGGTGTACAGCAATGCCTTAGAGACAATACATATGGTTTAGATCGCATTGTATTTGACGAATCAGCATTGGCCAAAGGTGTAGTCAAACTGCAAAGTATTACGGCAATCTTCAAAAGTGGTCGTCATATACATCATGTTTTTGCTGATAACGAAGCACCTATGTTTGAGCTTGAAGATAACAAAAGCGAATACATTATCAGTGTAGCGCTTGCGAACAATCATTCGGTAAGCAATATCCAAGGTTACCCCCAAACAGGGCAACTTAGTGCTTATGACTGTGATTTTGTTGAGCTTCAAGATGCACATGATCCAAACCGAAAAGCTGAAGTGATGGTTGCTAAGCCTAAACTTATGCTGGTTGAGTTCAGCGCAAGTAACAGTTTTATCGAGCAATTGCCTTGTATAAAAGTGACACGTGGTGAGCATGGGCAGTTTGAAATTGATTCAAGCTATATTCCACCACTGTTAAACATCAAAGCCCATGGCTATTTAGCCGAGCGTGTAAATAAACTAGTCAACATGGTTGAAGCTAAGTACACCGCGATGTTTACAAACCGCGCAGGTATGGGGATTGTGGAAGATTTTGGTCCAACAGAACTCAAACACTTTTTGCTATTACAAACATTTAGCTCTGTTTTTCCTGAGATTAAGCAGTTAAGTACTACAGCTAAAACTAGTCCTGATGCACTGTTTATGGCGCTAAATAAGCTGGTTTGCCAACTGATAAATTTCGAACCCGAAGCGACTAAGTTTGAGTTACCTGTTTATGACCATCAAGACTTAACGCGCAGCTTTGGTTTAATCGAATCTCATATTCACACTCTTATTGGTTCGATAAGCGCAGCACGCTCGTCTGATTTAGTACTCAGCGCAATCTCCCAGTCTATTTTTGAGGTTAAAGACATAGAAAGCAGTACCTTGACTCGAGGCGAGTTGTACATTGCGGCTTTCTATGAAAACGAATCTACGCAATGGATCGAGTTGTTCGCAGAACAGGTTAAGCTGGCTGCGCCAAGTCAGTTGGAAATCTTAATTGCTTCAGCACTTGGCGGTGTGAAGCTAACGCATTGCCAGCGCCCACCGAATAGAGTGTCAGTTAAAGGTGGGTATGAGTATTTTAAAGTGGAGCCACATGGCGCTGCTTGGGAACAAGTTGTACAGGAACTAGCGTTAAGAATCTTTGTGCCATTTAGCCTTCAAGGCGTGAAACTTGAAGTGGTTTCAGTGGCGAGTAAATAGTTAGTAGGTAAAGGTCATGGAAGCGTCGAAAAATAAATCTGAACTAGTCGCCTGCATTTCACCGGTGCTTGAAGTGCTTACTTCAATTCGCCAGGGCGGGTCTGATCATCAAGGAGTTGACGGTCTACGCAGTAAAGTCATGGATGCTTTTGATGAATATGAAAAGAGCTGTTATGACGCACGGATCAGTGCGTCAGACATGCAAGAAGCCAAATTTGCACTAACTGCTTTGGTTGATGAGCAAATCATGACGGCACAGAAGCCGTATAGTATGGAATGGATGGCGCGACCTTTACAATTAGAATTATTTGGCAATATGCGTGGGGGAGAAGCTTTTTTTGAAAAGCTTGAAAATATCCGCCGTGCAGCGGCGCAGCAACGTACATTACTAGAAGTCTATTTTGTTTGTTTACAACTGGGTTTCGAAGGGATCTATAAGATAAAAGGGGTCGAGCAACTCAAAGCGTTGATGTTGGATGTTAGAGCGCAATTAGAAGAGCTTGCTGGACCTGCAAAATTACAGCTTTCTGATAATGCAAAACCACAAGAAAGTATGGTTACTAAGGTGGGAAGAAATCTACCGTACTGGGTTATTTTGTCAGTAACGCTCGCCTTACTTGCCAGTATGTATGTTGGTTCAACGTATTTCATTGAGAATCGCGCGAACCAGCAAGTCGTGCAAATTGATAAGCATATTGAAGTACTAACGCAGTTAGAGAAAACAGGGAAAGCGAGGTAACATCATGTCAGGAGTGAATCGTAGTGGACTAGTGCACCTAGTCTTAGGATTTTTGTCATCTCGTGCGACGGCTCATTGGGTCGGCATATTCGCAATTTTGACGCTAATTTGGTTTGCAGGCCGGTTTATTGGTCTTGAAGATCAAAATCATCGTTTAATGGTGATGGGTGCTGTATTTGGTCTGTTTTGTCTTACTTTATTAGTTCGATGGTTATGGGTGAAGCGCTCTGGTGACAAGTTAGCGAAAGAAATTGCCAACAATCATGCGGGAACAGAAGCCGAAGTTGAAGAAATCAAAGCCAAAATGGAAGAAGCGCTGTCTGCATTAAAAGCTTCTCATTTGGGGGCTGGGTATCGTGGTAACGCTGCGCTGTATGCCTTGCCTTGGTATATGATCATTGGTCCGTCGGCTGCGGGTAAGAGCACATTATTTGCAAATTCAGGACTGCATTTCCCTTATTCAAAATCTAATCAACTGCATATCCAAGGTTTTGGTGGTACGCGTAATTGTGACTGGTGGTTTTCAGATCAAGCCGTTTTGATTGATACCGCAGGTCGTTATACCACTGAAGAATCAGATAACGATCAATGGTTGTCATTCTTAAAGCTGTTACGTAAATACCGTTCTAAACAACCAATCAATGGAGTGATGGTTGCTATTAGCGTTGCTGATATCTTGACTTCAGACAGCGAACAGATCCGTGACCACGTTAAACAGATCCGCGCTCGTATTGATGAGTTAATCAATCAACTTGGACTTATCTTTCCAGTATATGTGGTATTTACCAAGTGTGATTTGATCAGCGGCTTTGAGCCTTTCTTTAATGAACTAAGTGAAGATGAGCGTAAGCAACCCTGGGGCGCGTATTTACTTGAAGAAGATGGCACCAATACCGGTGAAGTGGCGAGCGAAAACTTTTCAAAGCACCTTACTGGCCTGTATGAGCGACTGTGTGATCAGCGCCTAGTTAAAATGACGCGTGAGCGTAACGCTCAACGGAAACAATTGATTTATGATTTTCCTAATCAGTTTAAAGCGGCGTCAGCTAAAGTCGAAGAGTTTATTGACACATTATTTAAAGAAAATCCATACCAAGAAGTACCGTGGTTTGCTGGTGTGTATTTTACCTCTGGTACACAAGAAGGTACGCCTATCGAGCGTAGCGCAACGAGTAAACTATCTACGTTTAGATCAGTATTGTTTGAGTATCGCCAAGAAAGCATTACCTCCGCATTTTTTATCAACCAAGTATTCAAAGATGTGTTGTTTAAATTGCAAGACCTCACTCGGGGTAACCGGAAAAAGCGCCGCGTACAAAAATGGCTAAAAGGCTTTGCTGTATGCTTATGTGTGACGTCGGTATTTGCTCTAGCGGGCTTGTTGGTTAACTCTTATACCCACAATCAGCAGCTTTTAACAACCAGTGATAAACTAACGACTGCTGTTGTTAATACACGAGTTGAAAACCAGCCGTTGGCCGAGCAATTTAACTCTACCTTGTCTCTTTTTGCACACTATCAAGAGCTAATAGGCTATGAGAAAAAGCTGCCTTGGTATTTCTTACTTGGTGTTTACAGTGCTGACAACACCATAAAGCCAATAGAACAGGTATTACGTCAGCGTGTACAATCGCTCATTGGTGAACCAAGTTCGGAGCTTGTGCAACAAGCGCTGTTTGAAAGCCATCAAAACTGGATTGCACTGCTAAGTACAGAAGAGCAGGTTGCTAAACGTATCGAGCCAAAGCTACGTGATAAGTACTATCAAGCACTTAAGCTGCAACTCATGATGAGTAATGAGTTTGAGCGTTTAAACAAAGACTATGCTAAGTCTGAGCTATTAGATTACACGGCGGACCGCTTAGAGCTAACGCTAAACGAAGACACGCAAGTATTAACAGAACAACTGTCAGGACTGATTGATTTTTATTTAGCCCAATTAGCGGTTGAGCCTGCACCGCAGCAGCTTGCGATTTGGCAAAGTAATGATTTCTTAGTGAGTCAGGCTCGTTCAGACTTAATGAGTGCGCCAGAACCGACTGCGTTATATGAGCAGATCAAAGCAAAAGTAACGGTATCGAAAGCCGCACTAACGCTTGATCAAATGATGCAGCAAAACAACAAGACCTTTTTGCAGTCCAAGATCAGTATTCCATACGTTTACACCAAAGAAGCTTGGGAAAATGAAGTATACGACGCCATTAAGGTCATTGCGAGCAAAGCATTCTCTGGCGACTGGGTGATGGGCACAGACAACGCAGAAAGCCAAGGTTCTGTTGATGAAGCAAAAGCAAACGCTTTGGTTAAATCTATCCGTGCGCTGTACTTCAGAGACTATGCCAATGTGTGGTTTGAGTTCTTAAATTCAGTAGAGATAAGTCCATTTAATACTAGCAATGCAGCAAGTTTAACGCTCGCTCAGTTGTCATCACCTGAAGGTCCATTGGTTGATTTAATGGCTTCAATCGACAACAACGTGAACCTAATTGATTCGCCAAACAAAATGGTGGAAACAGAAAAATTAACTGAGCAAGCAAATGCGTTACTAGCAAAGTCTAAAAATAGAAAGGTTAAAGGTGCAAAGATAGAAACCGCTGCGAGAAAGCGTGTCCCTGAACTGTCGAGCCGTTTTGCCGATCTTCGTCGCTATACCGCAAAAGGAGAAGAGAACGCACGCTCTGATTACTTAGAGCAATATCTCGGTGCTTTGAGTGCATTTCATTCAGACATCAAAACGATTGCTGCGAGTAACAATGACGACTATATGGCCATGTCTTTTACTCAAACGCTGTTAAACGGTGATAGCAAAAACCATGCGCTGCAAAGTGCTTGGGTGGTCGTAGAAAGCCAAGTCAGAGCGCTTGACCCAGATACTAAGCAAGCACTTGAAAAACTACTAAAAGCACCACTTTTAGCTAGTGTGCAGACAGTAATGAACGAAGCAAAAGTGCAGCTTAATGAGCGCTGGTCTAATCAAGTATTCTTAACATACAAAGAAAATATCCGTGGTAAATATCCGTTTAATATCGACGGGCCAGATGCAGCGGTTGAAGATATTAGCGAACTGCTGAACCAAGAGTCAGGTGTTTTTTGGCAATTTATGGCTGAGAACCTATCTCCTTACCTTCGTTTAAAGCGTGGTGAGTGGGTAGAGAAAACATGGAATGGTATTGGCATTGGCTTTAAGCCCGGGGTACTAGACAAGTTAACTAAGACGAGAAAGGTAACGCGTTCGCTATTTCCTCGAGACGGTTCTGAGGTGGGTATTAGCTTCCAAATGATGCCAGTGGCGCAAAAAGGATTAAAAGAAACTTATATCGGTTTTAGTGACCAAAATTACCGTTATAGGAATGAACCTGAAGAGTGGCGTCGTTTTAACTGGCCTGCAAGATCGGGAACTGAAAAAGCAGTGATATATGGTTTAGATAGTGAAGGCCGAAGAATCGAAATCGAAAAGTCAGGACCTTGGGCATTCCTAAAAGTATTGAATGAAGCGAATGTGCAGTGGGTCCGTGGTACAGAGTTTTTGGCAACGTGGCAATTACAACGAGAAGCGGAAGCAAGCGTTGAGCCAATCCAAGTTCAAGTTGCACTTAAGTCGAGCAGAAACAGTGGCATATTCAGTAAATATTTTATGACGTCATTTGCGCTGCCGGAGTCTTTGTTTGATACCAAGGTGAGTGTTGCCTCTAATGAAAACTTGGCGTTGAGGTAACACAGGCATGTTCGGTTTTTTTAATAATAAGAAAGTCGCCAAGGTACCAACGACTCAGCCATTTGGATTTATGGGTAAGAACCCAATCCAAGCAGACTTCATTAAGTTTAACGTTGATTCAAGAGAAGCGATTACGCTTGAGCGCTGGCTTCAAGAAGGGTATGCAGACATGAGCCGACAGGCGTTGATAAAAGATGTATCTTCTCAAAAAGAGCAGTCAACGCTATTCTTTATCGCCTCAGGTCAAGACGAAAACTGTTTATTAGGCACATTACAGCCAAGCGAAGATAAAAGTGGAAGACAATATCCATTTTGTTCGTTCGTGTTATCGAGTAATGCGGACTACAAACAAAACCCTGCATTTTTATTTAGTGAATGTGGTAGTGCGTTTAAATCATTAAGCTTAAGCCATGAGCTGATCAGAAACTGCAGTAGTGTCGAGCAAATGCGTCATAGCGCGCAGGAGCTTAAGCAGGTAAGTGAGCTGGTTTCGCAACCGATTGATTTCGATAAGGCGATGTCTTCATTACGAGCTTCACCGATACAGCGTGTATGGGATGCACTTGAACTAGAAGATCTTGACCAGCGAGCACAATTAATAAGCCAAGTGATGTCTGCGCTCAAAATGATCAAAACACAAGGCTGTTTGCGTTGTCAGTTTGGGTTGAAGTTACCGATGCCACAAGTGGGTGAAGATACTCAGCTGTTAGGTGCATTTTGGCTACATCTAATTACCAATATGGTGGCCGATCATCACTGGCAGCCTTGGTGTTTTTACAACTATGGTCAATTGAGCCAGAAAGCTTCGCTGGTGGTCTATTGCAGACCTATGCCAGCCTCGTATTTTGCGTCTGTTTGGCTTGAGCACAATAGCTTGTCAACGACCATTAATCTAACAGGGACTTTGCCTCAACATCCGGTGACACCGCATATGTATGAATTGGCAAAAGCATCAAATATGAGTGTTTTCGATGCGTTAAGGAGTTGGAGTAAGTTATGAGTCAACCACATAAGTATCAGAGCTGGCAGCAGTGGCATGAAAACTTATTGGCGCCTTTAGGCGGTATGCCATGCGGTGACGATTTAAAATACGAAGAGTCATTTAAATTACTAAAAGGTTCTTCATCTGGTGTTGCCGAGCCAGACTTCAAAGCCAACTTTATTTTGGCATCAGAACTGTTAGAAAAACAAACCAAAGATATTCGCATTGCGTCGTATCTAGCGTTGGCCGCTACCAATGAGTTTGGGCTAGAGGGTTTGATCCACTCGTTAGATTTGTTTAATCAGCTTTTGCAACAGTATCAGGCGCAGATCCACCCTGTGAAAGAACGTGCGAGAGCATCGGTTCATACTTGGTTCTTACAACAACAACAGCGCTTACTTGGTGTTGCTACAGCGCACAGCGCGACAATGCCGGAGCAGTGGCCAGAATTAAAGCGTGTACTCGAACAGTATGCAACAGACTCGGTGGCGATACTTGATGCAGACTCAGGGCCGCTTGCCGATTTAAAACACTGGTGTGAGCAAGGTTTGGTGTCGCAACCAGTTCCTGTACAAACTGTTGCGACGGTACAAGAGCCTGTTGAAAAGCCTGAAGTGGCAACCGCTGAACAGCCTCAAGTACAGCATTCTGTAGCGGCGACTTCACAGCCTACAGCTGTTGCTTCAAAGCCAGTTTCTACACTTGCTATTGCTGTGGAAGCACCGCACTCAGACTCGGCTTATACAGAGCAAGTTCGCAAACTATTGGCGTATGACAAAGAAAGCCAAAATTGGATGCGAGCGATTCGCTTGGCACGTGCAGTGAGGTGGGGGGCGCTTGCATTACCACCACACGATAATGAGTTGAAAACGCGCTTACCAGCCCCAAGGCAAGCGGCATTTGTGCCTATTGAAAACGCCTTAACTGCACAAAACTTTGCCCAAGCGTTAGAAAAGGCAGAAGCCTTATTCATGGAAGGGGCGATGCATTTTAACCTGAATTTACAAAGGCTAACCATCGCTGCACTTGAAGGGCTCAAGTTATTTAAAGAAGCACAGTGGATAGAATTAGAGTTAGCGGCAATCGCTGATCAATACCCAACGCTGCTCAGCCTTAAATATGAAGACGGAAGTGAGTTTTGCTCAGCAGCAAATCGGGAACGAATTGGCGAACATAAATTACTAAGCCAAGGTGACGGTGCGAACACAGACGATAATCAGAAGGTTTGGTTAGATAAATTTAAAGAAGCGCAGGCGCTTGTTGACCAAAACAAGCTTGCGCAAGCACTGCAGCTAATGGAAGGGTTTGCCCAAGACAAGTTCGATTTTGCGAAGCAAAAATTATATCAAGCGCGTTTATTGATGCGTAGTGAGCGCGCTGATCTTGCCTATCCGATGTTTGAGCAGCTGTTAAAAGACATAGAACAGTATCGACTGGATTTATGGCACGAATCGTTTGCTCTGGAGGCTTGGCGTTACGCTAAGCAATGCAATGAAGCAGTATCTACGGAGCAAGGAGATGAATTTGACCTACGAGCAACCGCGATAAAGCAGCAGATGCTCGTAACCAAAGTAAGCTCAGCGATTGACTGGGTTTGATTGTTAACCGCTGGGCTTGTAACGGCAGGCGCAACGACTGATTAAATAAGGAAAGACTATGTCTGATACGTTTCAAAAAGAGATCCCAAGAGCGCGGATTAATATAGCGCTTGAGCTGGAAACCGAAGGTGCAACGCAAAAGAGCGAACTACCGATGAAAGTTTTGGTTGTGGGTGACTATTCCAACGGCCAAAACGACAGTGACCTCGCTGAGCGTGAGCGCATTGCTATTAACAAAAATAATTTAGAGCAAGTGCTTAAAGACATGTCACCAAAAGCAAAGTTCCAAGTATCGAACAAGATTGCGGGTGACGGTGATATTGGTATCAACCTGACGTTTGATGATTTTAAGTCATTCGACCCAGAGCAGGTTGCAGCGCAAGTACCAGAGCTTAACAAGATGATGTCGATGCGTAACTTGTTACGTGATCTAAAATCTAACTTGCTTGATAACTCAACACTGAGAAAAGAACTGGAGCGTATTTTACAAAATAAACCAGAGCTAGATGAGTTAAAAGCACGCCTTAATGAGCTGGCGCCGCTTTTATCTGAGCAAGAAAAACAACCGCAAGAGTAAGGACACGACCGATGAATATGCAAGAAACGTTAAACGTTGAAGCGCGTAAAGAAGAGACTTTGACTGCTTCAGCTTACGAAACAATCTGTAATCTTGTGTCTATTGAGCCGGTTTCAAGCGAAATCAGCATTGATAACTTCCGTGATGCTAATAATCTTGCGGAAACAGACACCAATGAGCGCTTAACGGCTGCTATCAATGTCTTTTTAGACATGGCTACTAATGACAGCAAAGAAGTGTCGCGTATCGACAAGCTATTACTTGATGACTACATCGCTAAAGTCGACAAAATTATTTCTGAACAGCTGGATGAAATTTTACATCATCCACAGTTTCAAAAAGTAGAGTCAGCGTGGCGTTCATTACGTTATTTGGTAACTCGTTGTCCAAATAACTCAAACGTAAAGCTTGAGCTACTTGATGTTGATAAAGAAACACTACGTGATGACTTTGAAGAAGCACCAGATACCACGCAATCTGCGCTTTATAAGCAAGTGTATACAGCTGAATATGACACGCCAGGGGGCGAGCCAATTTCGACTATGGTGTCAAACTTTGAATTTGATTGTTCAGCGCCTGATATATCGTTATTGCAAGAAATTTCAAGGGTTTCTGCAGCAGCCCATTGTCCTTTCTTGGGTAGTGTTGGTGCCAAGTTCTTCTTAAAAGATTCGCTTGAAGAAGTGTCAAAAATTCAGGATTTGGGCTCTTACATGGAGCGTGCTGAGTTTTTACGTTGGAAGAACTTCCGTGAATCAGAAGATGCACGTTATATTGGCTTAGCGTTCCCACGCTTCTTACTGCGTTTACCATATGGTGACTTAAACCCAATTCGCCATTTTAACTATCAAGAAGACGTTAGCAGTGAGCATCACGAACGTTATCTATGGGGTAACGCGACATTTGCGTTCGCGGCAAATATCGTCCGTAGCTTCCACCAAAATGGTTGGGCGGTAAATATTCGTGGTCCACAATCTGGTGGTCGCGTTGAAAATCTACCTCTGCATTCTTTTGAGGCAGGTCGCGGTCAAGAAACTAAGATCCCAACGGAAGTACTTATTTCTGAAACCAAAGAGCTTGAGTTTGCAAACCAAGGGTTTATCCCTCTGAGCTATTACAAAAACAGTGACTTTGCGTGTTTTTTCTCTGCAAACAGTGCGCAAAAGCCACAAATTTTTGAGACGCCGGAAGCCACCTCTAACTCGCGGATCAATGCAAGATTACCTTACATCTATTTGGTATCGCGTATTGCACACTATATGAAGGTGATCCAACGTGAAAATATCGGTTCAAGCAAGCCTCGTCACGAGCTAGAACAGCAACTTAATGATTGGTTAGGTGCATTAGTTACTAAGATGAATAATCCAGACGAGTCTCTAATTGCTACGCACCCGTTAAAAGATGCCAACGTGACTGTGTCGGAGATCCCGGGTAATCCTGGTTATTACCGTGTGAATACGTATGTGGTTCCACATTTCCAAGTGGAAGGTATCGACGTACGCCTCGCACTCGTTGGGCAAATGCCTGGTGAAAAATGAAGGCCACCTGAAGAACCAATGAAGCGTATATAGGGCAGTGAATGCTGCCCATTATTAAAATTTACATTTAAATTAAAAAAACAAAATAGCTTTACAATGTGCCTTGTAAATATAAAGGTAAAAACACGTTGTTTAGTTAGTTGTATCATGGGGATTTGTGACAACTTAAAAATGCTTTTAATCATTTTTATATCGGTGAAAGTTTAAAGGAATATTTTATGGCAAATTTGATAAAAAAAGCAGGTCATTTAGGAAGGGCCTATGCTGTTCTGGAGCTTGTTTATAGGCAATTTTATAAAAATGGCAAAGATGCAAATGAAGCTTATCTTAAAATGCTGCCTTTAGTTAAGGATGCTATAAAAACTCATGGTCGGGATTCAGAAGTAGCAATAGGAGCTTTAGAGTTACTAGCTGATCTTGCACCTTTTGGCGCAAAAAGAAGAAACTTCAAGCGGCGTTATGTTGATAAACCTGATGGTTGGAAGCAGTTACCAGCAGACCCGAATCAGCTTTCGTATGGATACTGGTATTAAATGGTGTATTTATGAACATAAAAGCAGACCATATCATTTGGAAAGTTATATTTTTGGTGCAACTATCTGTGACACTGCTTTCAATATACGAAAATCAAGCTTCAGCTCTTTCAGAGCTCAGAGCTACATTTATTGGGGGAGTTCTTTTTGTTGCTGATAGTTTAATTTTGGCAGCAAACCTTTTTCTGATTTTACAAGTGCGTGTTCTAAGTCGAAAAGTATGGTTTTTTATAGCTTGGCTATGGTGGTTTTTAAATATTTACAGCTTACTAAATGAGTTTTATTTGGGCGGTTATACCTCGTCTGAAATGTTGTTCTTTGGAAATATAATCTGGCTTTTAATTTTATTTTCCTTTCCTGTATTTAAGTACGGAAACTTTGTAGGAAATCTTAGTAAAGCTGAATAAAGCTAAAACGATTTACACTTCCATGATGCACTTTAGTGCATGCGTTAAACGGTGGAAGTGACGTGCGCCTTGAGCTCGTTAGTCAACAACCTAGCGATAGATAAAGACCGCCAATATAAGTGAATAAACCTATCTAAGGCTGAGAAGGTAGCTTTAGGCAAGAAGCGATGAGGCAAAGGATTGTCATGTTTAAACGAAAAGTTTGTAACTGGTTGATGGTACTAAGTACAGTCTTGGTGACTAACTTGTCATATAGCCAGGAGATGACACCAGAGCTCTTTTTTGCAAAAAAGAAATTACAAGAAGCTGCTATCTCTCATACCGCGGCGATGGAAACGTGTTTTGAGCATACTCCACGCGTTCGCCCAAGCGAGCTAGAGACAGACAAACTAGAGATAGAATTAGTCGTAGAGGCAGTAAATTACCTGCATTACGTGGCGCTTAATGATTGTATGCAAGACCATGATGTAAATTTTTTAAAAGCAGTTGAGCACTACAATCAGACGGCGCCAAAGGATGAAGTGATCACGGTAGACAGTTTTGTGACGCTTAGATGGAATGAAGAGCTTAGAGCTGAATTCGAATTTAAACAGTTACCCGAAGCAGTTCAGCAGCACTTTTTGCAGCTGGACATACTAAAAACGCCATTTGATGCGGCGACGTTAGTGATGGAATTATGTGGTGACTTATAACATGTAGTGAAAGATTGCCCCAAGTTGGCTGCCACCAACTTGGGACATGTTCCCAAATTGGCATAAAGCGTGGCGCTTTGTTTGGGGATCAAACGTGAAAAACATGCGTTTGATCAATGCCTTTAATAATTAGGAAACATCTTATCTTAAAAGGAGAAATTAAAAATGGCAATTCCAGCGTATATGTGGTTAAAGGACGACCAAGGTAACGACGTTAAAGGTTCAGTAACTGTAGCTGAGCGTGAAGGTTCAATTGAGATTTTGCATTTCGATCACGAATTGCGTATCCCAACTGATAACGACACGGGCGAGCTAACAGGTACTCGTAAGCACGAGCCTTTTGTTATCACAAAAGCTGTGGATGCTGCTACTCCGTACATGTACAAAGCGTGTTCAAACGGTCAAACATTAAAGCAACTTGAGCTTAAATGGTACCGTATTGATGACACCGGTACTGAGCGTGAGTACTTCCGCCATACGCTTGAAGACGTGAAAATCACTTCAATCACGCCAACAATGCACAACGTTAAAGATTTGGATAAAGAGCGTTATCCTCACCTTGAAACAGTGCACATGCGTTACAAGCGCATCACTTGGACGTACCTAGACGGTAACATTGAGTTCTCTGACTCATGGACTGAAGGTCGTTAATTTCGAGTGTTGGAGGCCTATTGGCCTCCTTTTCAAGCTTACACTAGTTCGCGCAATGAATAGAGAGCGTATTTTTCTATGGCCTTATTTGATTTGCTAGCTCAACCATCACGCCAAGCCTATAGCGATAACAATTTATCGCATCTAAGCGACAGCGTATGTAAACACCTAACGCAACTGTTGAATGCGCGTAGGGGAGTGCTTGAGCACTTAAGCGATTATGGTTTACCGGATGTGGAAGATTTATATGAAGGGCTACCTTATTCACAGCAAACACTTGCCAATGAAGTAAAAAGAACCATAGAAAAGTACGAACCAAGAATTACCAACCTCATCGTTCGGCCCATCGACATAAAAGAGGAAAACTGTGTGATTCGATTTGAGATAAGAGCGCAATTAAAAACCGGCGAGATAATCAGATTGAATACTAAGTTTGCATCAGGTGGTAAAGCAAACGTCAATGCAGGAGGAGCAGACTAATGGATATGCAGCAATATTTTGATGCGCAAATGAGGCTGTTAACACAAGCAGGTAAACAATTTGCTCAGCAGTATCCCGAACACGCCGGCTTTTTAAATATTGACGCATTAAAGGATAGAGATCCTCATGTTGAGCGCTTGCTCGAAGGAGTCGCTTACTTAACAGCATTTACGCAAAAGCGATTGGACGAAACGCTACCTGAAGTGTCTGAGCAGGTACTCAGACAGATTTGCCCAATATTATTAAACTACTATCCGTCTACGACGGTGCTAGAGTTTGCGCCAAAACTCACCATGCAAGGACTGGTGAGTGTGCCAAAAGGCGCGAAAATATCTTCCCATAAAAGTGACAACGCGCCTGTGGCTTGTCACTTTACTACCACCGCAGAAACGAAAGTGCTGCCGTTTGAGATCTACTCTGTGGACTATCATGAGATCCACACTGGTGCGACGTTAAACTTGCACCTCAAGCGGTTAGGCCAAGGCAGTTTAGATGATTACGATCTCTCTAAATTGCGGGTGTATTTACGTGGTGACACGCCGCTTTGTGCCAGCCTTTATCAAATGATGAAGAATCCAAACGCAGCGATAGGGGTTGAGACAGGAAAGCTTGGTAGTACGACGCAATATACCTTGAGCAAATCAAAAATAGATGCCGCTTTTCATAAAGACAGCACCGGAATGCTGCCGAACAGCGAACAGAGTCATCCCGCTTATGCGTTGCTGCTTGATTACTTTAACTCTCGTGAAAAGTTCTATTTTGTTGAACTAACGGGACTGAATACACTAAATATTGATCCAGATACTAATACCATCAGCATCAAAATAGCCAGTGATATTAAATTACCACCCGGTAACAAAGTAAATGCGGATAATATCCTGCTTAATTGTGTACCTGCGGTAAATATCTACCCGGTAGATGCCGAGCCTATCCGAGTCAGTGAAAACCAAACCGAATACCAACTACATCCAGTGCAAAATAAGCTTGGAGAGAGTTTTTGTTATAGCGTGAAGTCGGTACAAGGCGCAAGCAGTAGCACCGGGGAAGCCATCGACTTTGTTTCTCGGTATAGCACGGTATATGAAGATAACGCCCATTTGTATTCACTGATAAGCCGCGACATTGGCGGGGTATCGCCACAGACTTACATTCAGCTTTCAATGCAAGAAGTAGGTGATATTACCACTTTATCGACGGATCTGTTGGCACATAACGCGGCGTGGCCAAGGCAAACACTGCAAGAAGGCGATATCAATGCACAAAGCGCTGATGTGCCGTCGGTACTTAGTGTTAAAAATGTCGTAAGACCGAGCAAGTTGCTTAATTCTCCTGATTTGGCTTTACATTGGCAGCTCATTAGCTTGTTGAACATGCGTTTTTCTCAGCTTGCGGAGCCAACCCAGCTGAAAAAGCTATTGGCACTGTTTGATTGGTCGGAGCGCTCTGAAAATCGAAACCGTATTGAGAGTATCCAAGGCGCTGAATCTAAACCTATCTCATTGCTACAAAAGGGCGTGTTCGTTAAAGGGATAGAGATCCATTTAACCCTAAACGAAAAGAGCTTTGTTTGTACGGCTGATGCGTATCATTTTTGTGATGTGTTGCATCAGTTCTTTAAATTATATGCGCCAATTAACGAATGTTTAAAAACCCGAGTGACGCTGCTGCCAAGTTACCACGAGTGGGAATGGGATGTGACGGCAGGCGACAGTTATCAGGTGTAATTGATGGAGCAGCAAAACCAACCCATTTGGGCAAAATTGCCAGAGCCGATAGCTAAATTGATGGCCACACCTTGGCGTTTTAGCTTGTACAAGGCGCTAACGCTTATTGAACAGCACTGGGCTAGCAATAACGAGTTACAAAGTGGCCATAGTCATCGCGTTGAAATTGCACCGTATAAAGAACTTGGATTTCCAGCATCGGATGTTAGACGCTGCGAATTACAAGTAAGGCAACGAGGCAAGCTGAGGCTCGAAACTTCATTCCTCGGTTTGTATGGCGTTGATGCTGCGATGCCGCACTACTTGTTAGAGCAAGCCGTAGGAGACGAGGAGATAGGTGCAAGAACACGTGCATTTTTAGATCTCTTTAATCATGTGCTGTATTGCCAGTTATTTCAAAGTTGGAAGAAATCTCAGATAAACCTTGCGGGCATAGGTGCGCAGCAATTTGATCAAATAGTTGCTGCAGTATTTGAAAATAACCAGTCAGATAAGAGCAAATTAAACCTAATTAGTGCCAAACAAACCAGCGCAGCTGGGCTTGAGCAAGTATTAAAGCAAGCGCTACAAGACGAAAGCTTAACGATTAAAGATAATATCGTTGAGTGGGAAGGAATTACCGAAGCGGGTAAGTTAGGGTCAAAACAAAGCGGCTTTTCGTTGGGTGGTAATGGCGTATTGGGTAAACGTGTATTGGTCACCGGCAATCGTATTTGCATTGAGCTTGGTCCAATGGACGAGGCTGAGGCGCAGCTATATGAGCCAGGTGGTGTAAAGGCTAAACGTTTATCACAATTATTAAATTGGCACACCTCAACCAAAATGAATTGGCAACTGTTAGTGCAGATCAATCGCCAAGCGCGCGAGGGCACTCGGTTAGGGGCTGGCAAGCTTGGGGTAAGTTGTGCGATAGGTAAAGTTAACGCACGCGTAGAGAAGAAAATATATTCACAATCACAGTTTTAATGCGAACGGGAATAGCAAGGATTAAAAGATGGACGCAACAGGCATAAAGAATCTCATAGACAAACTCAATCATCACAGCGCGACAGCGTTAGAAGCCGCGGCTGGATTCGCAGCGAGTCGAAAGCATTTTGAAGTGCTACCAGAGCATTACTTATTAAAGTTAATGGAAGAGCACAATGACGGCGATGTTGCGAAGATTTTACCTTTCTTCGAAGTTGATCAAGACGCATTGTGGAATAGTGCGCTCGAATTTATCAATCAACAAGATGCTGGTAACCCGAGCAAGCCGGTTTTCTCCCGTCGCCTCTATGAGTGGTTAGAAAAAGCATGGCTCAGCGCAAACATGCGCCATCAAAATGATTGGATCACAGGCGCTGCGCTGATTGACTCGTTCAAAGACATGGCGATATATAGCCCTGCATTTGGACTGGCACGCGAGTTCGACAAGATTGATACGCACTTCTTAAAGCAGAATTTAAACAAGATCTGTAAAGGCTCGACTGAGCGTCAAGTATTCAGTAAGCCAAATGCTGACAACACTGTGTCGAATAGCCGCTCACAAGGTGAAAGTGCGCTAGAAGCATTTTGTGAAGACCTCACTGAAAAAGCACGTTCTGGTGCAATTGACCCAGTCCTTGGGCGTAACGAGGAGATCCGTCTCGCAATCGATGTGTTGTGTCGTCGCCGTAAAAATAATCCAATCTTTGTCGGTGAACCTGGTGTTGGTAAAACGGCAGTGGTAGAAGGACTTGCTCAGCGCGTTGTTGAAGGGCAAGTTCCGCCAGAACTTAAAGAAGTTAAGATCTGCGTATTGGATATGGGTCTGCTACAAGCCGGAGCAGGTGTAAAAGGTGAATTTGAGCGTCGTCTTAAACAAGTCATTGATGAAGTAAAGAGCTCAGCTACCCCCGTTATCTTGTTTATTGACGAAGCGCATACCTTGATTGGTGCTGGTGGCGACGCTGGCATGGGAGATGCCGCAAACCTACTAAAACCAGCGCTTGCACGTGGAGAAGTAAGAACACTTGCTGCAACGACATGGAGCGAATATAAAAAATATTTTGAGCGCGATGCTGCGCTTGAACGCCGCTTTCAATTAATAAAAGTCGATGAACCAACCGAGCAAGCCGCAAAGCTCATGCTCACGGGGCTGAAAGATAAATACGAAAAGCACCACCAAATTCAAATCACAGACAGTGCAATTGAAGCCGCGGTTACGTTGTCTGCTCGATATATTACAGGTAGACAATTGCCTGACAAAGCCATTGATGTACTAGATACCGCCGCTGCTATGGTGAGAATGGGACCGGCAACGTCGCCTGTGGTGATTGATAAAGCCAAAGAGCAGATCCGTTACTATCAAAGCAGAATTGAACGCTTGGCAATCGAATCAAAACTTGGGATTGCAGATCAAACCTGTATTCAAAGTCTCACCGATGCGCTTACACAAGCCCAAGAGCAGCTTGCTGAGCTTGAGCAAAGCCGTGATCTGCAAATTGATACTTATAATGCCCTACACGGTGCAAGTGACGAAGAGAAACCTGCGATTAGACAAGCGCTTGCTGCATTAAATCAAGATGACAATGCGATTTTCTCCGAAGTGACCAGTGATACGGTAGCGCAAGTGATCGCAAGTTGGACTGGGATCCCTGTAGGTAACATGGTGAAAGACGAGCTGGAGAACTTACTTAAGCTTGAGCAATCACTGGCACAAAGTGTTGTGGGGCAAAATGCTGGATTGACTGCGATTGCACAAACCTTACGGGTAGCAAAAGCAGGTGTATCGGCCTCATCTGGCCCACTGGGCGTATTCTTATTAGCAGGTCCTTCAGGGGTTGGTAAAACCGAAACTGCAAAACACATAGCCGAACTACTATTTGGTGGCGAGAAGTTCTTAACCACGATAAACATGAGTGAATATCAAGAAGCACACACGGTATCACAACTCAAAGGCTCACCACCGGGTTATGTGGGTTATGGTGAAGGTGGGGTGTTAACCGAAGCTGTGCGCCAACGTCCATATTCTGTGGTGTTACTTGACGAAGTGGAAAAAGCCCACGCAGATGTCATGAATATGTTCTACCAAGTGTTTGAAATGGGTGTAATGCGTGATGGTGAAGGGCGTGAAATCGATTTTAGAAACACGGTTATCATCATGACTTCTAATTTAGGGGCTGAGCAAATCATCAATGCTTGTACACCGGAAACCGAGCAACAGGCCATGCAGCAAATGGTGGATGGGATCATTCAGCAGGGTGTACCTGAAGACGAAGAAGCACAAGACAACAACGAAGAAGAAACACCGTTTGAGAGACCGAGCTTTCAGCAGCTAGTCAGCTTAATTAAGCCAAACTTGCTCGCGCATTTTGCACCTGCGCTTTTAGCACGGATGCAGGTTGTGCCTTTCTTCCCGCTTGATACTGATGTATTAAAACATATCGTGGCACTAAAGCTTGAGAAGGTCGCGGCGCGACTTCGTGACAATCACGCTATACAACTGCGCGTAGATCAAACGGCGCTAGATTATCTAGCCGATAAATGCGCTATGTCTGATAGCGGCGCACGATTGGTTAACGCAACAATTGAACAACAAATTTTACCTGGGATCGCTCGCTCCATTTTGGGCTTTATGAGCGAAGAAGATATGCCAGATCTGCTGACGCTGACACTGGATGAAAATGGTGAAATTGAAGCCGTATTCGCCGACTTAAGTTAACGGTAGATACGAGTAAGGAGACAAAAATGGAAATGTTCGCATCACTTGCCGATAAACTGCCTAAGGCAAACGAAAGTCACTTTGCAATCGAAATTGCGGGGTTGTCTGGGAGTTTATTTAAAGTATTGAGTTTTGAATCACAGAATGACAGCTTATGTAGTGACTATCGCTTTGATATTGAGGTGTTAAGTGAGGAACTAATTGAGCCTGATCTGGTGATTGGTAAGGATGTTACATTTTCCATTACGTGGGCGATGTCTGACAGAACGGTTTCGGGAATTATTACCGAATATGTTTGCCATGGTCGCAGTCATCAAGGCTACGTGTATACCTTATCCTTTCAATCACTTTTGGTGTTACTCAAACATCAACGATCTAATCGCGTTTTTACCGACATGTCTGCGGATGCCATCGTTAAAAGTGTGTTAGACAAGGCAGGGTTCCCGTCAGGAAAATTGCAACTAAAGGCATCATCACCATCCCTTGCTATGACTGTGCAGTACGATGAAAGTGATTTTGACTTTGTAACGCGTCTCATGCGCCGCTACGGTTTTGTTTACGGCAGCACAGAGTCAACGGGCAGTCAAGCCAATCTGTCAGTGTTTGGCAGCAGCAGTGATTTTTCTGCAGAGATGGAAGAGATCACCTTGCCTTATGCGTCACCTACCGGACAAGTTAGGCCAAGTGAGTCTGTCTTTGCCTTTTCTAAAAAAGCGAGCCTACTCAATAGTGGCTTTAGGCTGTACGACGAAGACTATGAAAAATGCTGTGCGTTGTCTGTTAATAGTAACAATCAAACAGAGGTTGGTGGCTTTGGTGAAGACAGTATATTTGCTGAAAACTTCATGACTGAAGGTGATGGCGACGCGCTTACCAAAGTACACCAGCAAAGCATTGATTGTCAGCGAAATCTTTTTGTTATTGATACCGACTGTCGAGCTCTTCGTCCAGGTGTAGCTTTAACCATAACCGATCACCCTAATTACAGCGGTCGTTACTTAGTGGTGTCCGTTGCCCATAAAGGCTGTCAAGGTGGCAGCGTTGAATATGGCTCCAAGGTAAAAGGCTTAACCTATAAAAACCAAGCGACGATCATCCCAATTGATGTGCAGTTTAAAGCGCCTGTCATAAAACGCAAAAAGGTCTTTGCATCGTTTAACGCCACGATCGAACAAGAAGTGGATAACAAAGGACGGTATAAAGTCAAGTTGCCATTTAACCAAGATGGTGAAGGGGAAGAGAGTAAACCGACTCGACTTATGCAGCACTATGGTGGACCGGGTGGATACGGCATGCATTTTCCCTTAAACAAAGGAACTGAGGTCATGGTGGCGGGTGAAAATGGTGATTTAGACAGGCCAATTATTCTCGGTGCGCTATTTAACGAGGAGGCACTAAGCCCTGTAACTTTTGAGAATTCCAGCGAAAACAAATTGGTGACAAGAGCGTCAAACACTTTGTTGATGGATGACAAAGAAGGCGAAGAGAAAATCCAATTGTTCACCAAATCGCAAGAAAATATACTCGAATTTAATGCCACCGAAGGTAGCGAATTTATCAAGCTTGAAACCAAAAAAGGTTACATCGATATTAAATCGAAAGAAGCGATGACGTTGCAATCACAAGCGAATATTGTGGCACAAGCCGACAAAGAAATAAGCATTCGCGCAGAAGATGCTGTTTATATCCAAAGTATTGAGTCCAATATTGAGATCAATGCCAAAGAGGCTATTCAACTCACCGCAGATACCGACATTAAAATTCAGTCTGCTGATAGCAATATTCAATTCGAAGCGCAGCAATCCATTAATCTAGAGGCCGCGCAAGACATCAGTTACTTCAGTGTTGACGGTAACGTCGAGCTTGCGGCGCATAATGGTAACTTCACTATCAATGCCGATAGAAACATTTCTATCGTTGGCCAAGGTAGCGGCTCAATTCAGCTCTCTCAAGGCGGCGGAAAAATAGAAATCGATGCGGCAGGTAATATTACCATTGATGCGAACAACTTGAACTTAAGCGCCAGCAACATTTCAGTGTCTGGCTCTGCAATTAGCCATAACTAAGCAGGGAGCAAAGTCTATGAAAACTAATGTCGTACAATTTCCACCATCGTTGAGTAACATCGTATGGCGTGTATCTGCCATTGATAAATTAGGCAAAGTGTTACGAGTGAAGTGTGACGGATCTAATGTAGAAATGAAGGTTAAAGGTCAATTAGACAGTGTGACACGCGTAAGTATTGACGACGAAGTGTTGCTACATAGCGTGGCAATGCCTATCGTTATTGGTCGCTTAGCTGCACCGCAAGACTTTCCGGCGGCGTCGGTGACAAATAACAACGGCACTGTGGTGTTAAATGGCGAGCAAAAAGTCTGTGTCAAAACCAAAAATGGCAGCATTGCGATCAACGGCAATGGTGAGATACAGCTTGAAGGTAAACTGCTAAACGCCGATATTGAGCAAGATCTCAGCCTCCAAGGCTGGCCAATTCGATTAAATTAAGCTGATACGGTGTGACTATGTTTTTAGCTGCAACCAAATTGGCCGTTCACCGTCAGCAACTCAAGTCGCTTTGGCGTCATTACCAAAAGTTTAATGCATGCCAAGTAGTTGAGACTGGGCGTTTACATGCCCTTGAAAAACAACTATTAAATCATGTGTATACCTTAGCTGCGACGGACGAAGAACACTGGATAAACCGCTCACAACTAGATTGTATCGCGCATGGGTCGATTGACGATGTATTTACGTTAACCCAAGAGATTGATTCACCACAGCTGTTGTTACTTATTAACCATCTTTTTGGGACAAGAGCGCTTGAAGCCCAAGCTAGTGAGATCATCACGGCGATTAACAGCGAGCCTGCGCTTGCTGAGCTGCTCATTCATAACTTGTCAGCATGGCGCATTGATTTTGGTGATGCACTCAGACAGCGAATTTTATCAACAGATGAAAATTGGCCTACGAGCCTTATCTATTTAGCATTTAGTACGGCTAACTTGTCGCGCCACCAACTCATGGCCGCACTTGAACATAGCAACCCTGAAATTGCCTACACGGCATTGGTGAATATGTGGCTGTGTAATACAGAGCAACTTTCAGAGCACTTAGTTAAGCGGTTTGCGATGACCGATGATGCCGCGCTAAAAGCAAAACTATTGCAGCTGGCAGGTTTACTCGATGAGCCAAAATGGGATGAACCATGCTTACTTTATTGTCAGCATAATCCAAGCTACATTGCAGAAGTATTTCCGTACTTTTCTCATACCCGTTCGTTACAAAATCTAGTTAAGTTACTCGAAGCCCCCAGTACCGCTCGTCCAGCTTACGAGGCGTGGAAACAAATCACCGCTCTCGACTTGCCTGAAGAATTTGCAATAAGTGATGCACAAACTGGCGTTAAGTCTCAAAAATCGCAAAAATTACCCAGTTTTAAGCAAGCAGAATACGAACGCCAAGCCCTAATTACAGCAAATATCCAACATCAACTCGCAGGGCGTAAAGTCTCTGAGCCAGCGGCTTGGTTACAACAGGGATTGGCTGGCCTTGCTATACAGCGCAAGCTTTCCAAAATTTCCTCGTATGCACTTGGCGCTGCGCTTTTTTACATGCCGATGGCTTATCTTCAATGGCAATCAGTAAAGCAGGAGTTGAACCATGCTAGTGAATGAATCCGAGTGGCAAAGTAGCACGGTTGAGGCTTGGGATGAGGAAAAAGATCCCATCGTAGTCATCGCTGTGAAGCAGAACTTTGAATACGACGTAAAGGGTAATGTGTATCCCGATCCAACTGGAGCGCCAGTTGTGCTTGCTGATGACTTTGACGGTGAGGGGCTTGAAGCCTGCCTAACCGCCGTTAGCGAAGTTCAGCCCTATAAAACCGGTTTTGAAGTATACGGTGAATTGACCTGTTTTCCACCAACCGATAAGCAAGCGCGAGTGATTGAAGTTGGACTAAAACTCGGCTGTAACGACAATGTATTTGTTGATAAATTACTTCGAGTTACTGGTGAGCGTGTGTGGAAGCGAACGCTATTCGGGCCTGTGGCGAGCGATCCACAAGTATTATCGTCCTGTGTATTAAATTACCAACTTGCCTATGGCGGCACAAGTCCGTCGGATGAAGAACAAGTTTCTACCCAAAATCCCCTTGGTCGTGGTTATAAGCTCAAAAATAAAGAAGCGAAAGGCCAGCCATTGCCACAAGTGGAGTATGCTAATCAGGTATTAAAAAAGCCGAGCCACGACACTGCGGTTGCAAGCTTTGCAGCGATCCCGCCATTTTGGTCGCCAAGGATGGATAAACTTCCTGAGGTTGACGAAGCCCAAGCTTTAGCGGGCAAGTTTCCATATAAAGCAGCAGTCCCCGCTGCGCATTATCAAGTCGCACCGCAAGACCAACAAACTCAAAACCTATTTAGTGATGGCTGGTGGATTGATATGATGGGCTTGACGCCAGATTTGCCTTATGGACAAAGCCTGAAGCTGACGTTACCAAGAGCTGTGCCACGTTGTCGTTTAGTTAATGGCCCAGACGCCACGCCTATTGATATGCAGTGTGATACGCTGGTAATTGACTCGCAAACACAGCAGTTTTCATTAATTTGGCGAGGAAGGGTAAAAAAGAGCCAAACAGGCAGTAACAGTGTGTTCTTAGTCGAAGAGGCGCAAGCGCAAGGAGTGGCACATGCAGTTTGAATTAATCGCGCTAGAAACCCCCGCCGGTAACCACCCCAGTGCTTTATATACCGCGGTCGCAAACAACATGCGCTTTTGCACGCCAAGCAAAGCCATTGTTAGATACGATAGAAGCCTCGATGCACCATACTTGCGCGCACAAATTGAAGAAATCTCGGTCACACTGCGTAAAGACCGCTGTTTAGCCATTCTAGAATCTTTATTAAGCCAGACTAAGCAACGGTTTGATGGCAGTGCCAACGCGTGGGATGGCACCATTAATCTAGTTACTGCCAACACAAAAGCAGAAGAGCCATATATAGAACTGTCCGATGTTAGGGCGCTTTGTGACCATCTTGATCTGAACGTTGACTATATTCAGTTGTATCAAGTGCTTGATATTGATTCGCTCTCGCCAAATAGTCTCTATGTATTTGTAGATAGTTGCGTTGGTTATGATGAAGCGTCAAAACCAAACTGGGTAGGCAAGCTACAAGTTGTTGGCGGCCCCGAAGGTGTTATATTAAGTGAAGGCGGTTGCGTACTGCTTGGTACAAGCGCTAGTAAAAATGCATGCCAAACCAAAGCATACCAGGGCGACTTAGGTGAGCTATTAAAAGAGCTGCACGCAGAGGTAAGTGAGCCCTATATTTCAACCCGCTTACTCAGTGAACAGTGGCAAAGAGAATGGCTTAATGCCAGCCGCGCCTTGTACCAAGAGCATGACGCGTTAATTGAACTCAACAACACGGCAAATACCATTGGTTATATTGGCGCTGGCCATAATGCAATAGGACTTGCGGTTGCTAGTAGTTATCTACATAACCCGTTAAATCGCCATATTGACAGAGTGTGGCTGATCACAGAGCAAGAAAAACCACAATTAATCTCAGTAACAAGGAGTGTGTTATGAGCTTTATCGCGGCAGTAAAAGGAAAAGAGCCTGATTCAATTCAGTACGATCAAGATGCCATGTCTGCAATGCTTCGAGTAGGCGGGAGTGTGTCGTGGCGACATAATAATCCCGCATTGCTAAAGCTTACTATCGCAGCGAAAAATAATGGTGCTATTGGCTGTGTAAATGGGATTGCCGTATTTCCTGATAAAGCAAGCGGTGAAAACGCGTTTATAGATGAGATTGCGCGCGCTAAATATGGCGATATGATGCTAGGTGAAATGATAACCGAGTTTGCCAGTGACTATATTGTCCCACCGCCTAAGTGGAACGATGGAAAAAACGAGCCAATTCTACCTCATGAAGAGCCAGAGACTGGCATGGATATGCACATGCCCATTGACAACGCTCGGGCATTTTTAGATTTGGTTGAGCGCAAAATAGGATGGCAAGCTGGCACAGAGGAACAAATTGAAAAAGATGTAGATAGCGAAGCACAGCAGGTAGGCATCGTGAGCGGCCAAAACGTATTAATTAATGGTCGCACCGCAGTCCATAAAGACAGTGGTGGCATGCTAAATACCATAGATGTTTGCTGGACTAAGATTGGTAAGGTTGTTGTGCCAATTCCTTATAGCAATCTCGCCAAATCAGGTGATGCAGCGAGCACGGCAAGCTCAGTAAAAATCAATGGCAATCCCGCAGCCAACGTCAAAAGTAACTTTTCAAAAAGCACCGGTGACCAACCCGGTAAAAAGAAAGGCATTGCCAGTGGCACAATCAAAGGCAAAGCAGAGTTTATTACCAGCTCTTTTGATGTGTATATCGAAGGAAAACCCGCCGTGCGCCAAGGAGATCTTATGATCTCTAACAGTAAAAACACGCCACCTTCTCCCTTGAATCAACCGGGCGGTGCGACCCCTAGCTCACTGTCAGTGGCGAAAAGAGATGCAACCCCCGATAAATCAGGAAGTAAAAAGTTAAAAGTAAGCGTATCAGGTAAAGAGTATTACAAGGACGGAGTGAAACTAGGATGAGTGATTTTACAGTACCAGACTTAACGAATCTTGAAACCGCTCACAGAGAGCTAGTTTTTGAAGGGCTAGCAAACGACCAAGAGAAAGTGTCTTTGATGGTTGCTGATACTAACCCAGATCTTGGCACCTCGGGATACTACAAAATACCACTTGGTACTTCTTCGGCGAATGACACTGCACAAGATGCAGAAGTGGAGTTGGTCCATATTTATCCGTTGAGAATGGGGATAGACGGAGAAGATCAGCTAAGAGAAGGATTTATCTATATTTACGTTGACGGACACTTATGGCGAGAGCTGGAAGTACTTCCAAGGGAAAATGGTGAAGGTGTCGCGTTTAAAGATGTCAATTTAGCCTTTCAAAAGGGTCATAGAGTTATTCGTGTTGCTGAATATTCTTATAAAAAAGATAACTATGGCAAAGAGTGTAGTGTAGACAATACAGAATTAGCACTTGAGATGGTTGACAAAGGTGAGCGAAAAGCCACTACAGAAGAGCTCAGTACCATCATCGTCCCAAACAAGTTGTATGGTCAACAGTGTAGTGTTGAAATTGCTTATTCAGAAACTCAATGGAGCTGGAAGCAAATTGAAGCATTTGGCGGTATGGCTGAAACGGATCCGCGTTTAAATTATGGACCAAGTGTAAAGCCCGGTCTTAACGGAGACCAAGCGACCAACAGACGTGCCAACAGAATGCAAAAACTCGATAAACTGGCAAGTTTTAAGCAGGGTTACGATAATTCGACATTACCCGATCACCTAGTTTTACCTGTTCCAGATATGTCAGGTGTGTATGTACCGGTACTAGCCGACAGTATAGGGTTAGCCCGTGACACCAGCGCCAGGGTTGCGATATATCGCAAGGAGTTGTTAAGCCTTCCCGTAACGTCAATACAACAAGATCCTGAATTTAAAGCAGAGTCTAAGACTGAACGTTTCGAACCTAGTCCAAACCAATTGGCAAAGCATTCGTTAGCAACTGCAATTCAGAGCACTTTCTTTCACTATCCAAAAGGAATAGAAAAGAAGAAGGCGCTCGGAGTGGAAGTTGATGAAGACGCTGAGGATCTTGCACAGCAGTATCGGGAGTATATAGAAGATAGCTTCAGCACCACTGAATTTAGAGAATATCTTCACACTGACCGCGCCTTTGAACTCGGTCTGCAAATTAATCAATCAAAAGCGAAGCTCTTTGAGATTATGAGCGACGAGCAAAAAAACAATTCTTTTTATTACTCCATTGAAGACTATGCCTACTACGATGATATACGCCGGTGCTTACTATACGCAGTATGCTCCGATGTACTCGGCCCAATAAAGGACTTAACCATTACCCTGATCAGTCATTTTGCGGTGTCAGACGATGATTTCAAAAAGTTAGATGAATTGGATGCGAATGACGTAGGGCAAGAGTGTTGGCTAAAAGTGATGGGGACGCATCCGACTGAAAGGCTAAGATTAATTGAGCTGCTCTATCCTAAAAAGATAAAGGATGAGATGACTGCGTATGAGTGCCGTCTTAAAGGTTCAAACGACGAATTTGACACGCGCTTTGATCTTACGCTTATGCAAGATAACTTGCAGCCCATGCATGACCAAGACTCATCATATACAGAAGCGGTAATACAAGTACTCCGAAGAGCTTCACAGGCGATGTGGGGATTCTTGGTGATTGGTCTAGAGGTGCCAACTGGATTAAATGCAGCCCAAGGGCAGGATATCAAATCGGTATACGGAGACCGTAAAGCCAAAGCAGAAACGTTAGCGCTTGATACAAATGCACTAAAAGATGAAAAGGTGGAACTAGAGCGCTCTATTAAAGCTAAACAAGCAGAAATTAGTGCTTATATTAAAGCGCGTAACCAAATTTTAAGTGCGGCTGTTGCAGGAGGCATGAATCCAGACTCAGTAGTGGCACAGCTAGACTTACAAATAGAACGCCAAGAGCAAGCATTACGTGATATCAAAAAAACTGCCTCCAATGTGCAATATCAACTAACGAATGCAAAGAGAGAGCTTAGTGCATTGTCAAGCTCGATAGAGTATGCAAAATCAGCTAGATTTGAAAACAGTGTCAGAGGGGATCTCTTTGGTCGATTTAAGCAATTGGTAGATGTTTCGACAAATGGTTTGATAAAAGAGATTAACCTGTCTATTGCAGACTATTTAGATGGCAATTTACCTGACGGATTTTTACCACTAGACTTTCAGTCAAAAGCTGAACGAGCATCTAAGCGCCTGAATGAGCTGGAGAAAGCGGCAGAGGCGTTTGCTGATAGTCATCAGAAGAATCCTGTAGCACACCCTTATGTCAGAACTGAGTTAGGTGGAGGACAGATTGTTCAGCAACAGTTAGATCATATTTTGTCTCTGGATGGTACCTTGGGTGAAATTGAAAAAACACTGGAGCGGCAAAAAATAAAAGCCGAATTTGCACAAAAACGCTTACAACAAAAAGTATTGGTGTTGGATGCGAGTAAGATTGCCAAACTTAATTTCGAAGTTGGGGATATAAGAAAAAAAGTTCAAGATTATACAAAACGGATAAATAGAAATACCTGGGAGCTGGATAGTCTCAAAAAAGAAGTGGATGCTTTGGAACGACTATCAAAATTTAAAGTTCCCCCAAAAGTGTTTGAAACTACGCTACATGGCACATTAGGGACTGTTGCAGTACTTGAGGTGTATAACTGTTTTAGCACGCTAGCTAAGGCTGAGGCTAGTGGGTTATCAAAAGTATCAGCAGTGTTAGATCTTGCCGATATAATTTTTAATGTTGGCTTAAATATTATGGAAAAAAAACATGGTCTGCCAACGGCAGTTCAAATTAACTCAATTACTACTCAAAAGGCTGCAGGGGTGGGGGCGAAAATAGTTTCTCGCGCTTGGTTAGTTGTTGCTGGTACCTCTCTTACCTTAATTGCAAGCTCAGTAAGTGCATATGCAGCTTTTACTGATGCACTATCAGAAAAAGAAAGCGGTGATAAAGAACTATATTTCGCCAATATTACTTTAATGGTGGGTTTTATTTCACTTGCAGCGTCTTCTTCTATAATTCTAGCCTCCTTTTTAACTCTCGGCATGGCTGCGAGTACAATTGCAACTCTTGGAGCGATCGCGAGTGTATTAGGGTTATTGGGTCTGCTAATAATTTTAATCGGTGCTGGTTTACTGCTTATTTTTCATGAATCTGAAATTGAGGCTTGGCTAAATGCTTGTCCTTGGAGTAAAAAGCGCCAACAAAAATATAAAGACGATAGCAATAAGTCTTCAGCTATACGGGCGTCAACATGGCAGCAAAAAATGGAAAATGCGTTAACCGATTTTTATAGTATGTTGTACTCGCCTACGATAAACATTCAAAGATTTTTAAGTGTATTTAAAGTGCAGGTAAGCGCGCCCCTTACCAATGAGTTAGAAGGATTTTCTGCTCGTTTCTATTGGTCAAAAGAAGGTGATGATAAAATACAGGAGATAAATCATCATCAGTTGGCCAAGCTTAGCAGTGGTTGGAAGCTATATCCTAATCGAACCGGTTATTACTTTGAGTTCACTGAAGGAAAACTCTGTGAACTGTTAAACCTAGAAGTTGGTAGCTCTATTGAGTTAATCATTGAAGTAGAAAGCTATCCCAATGGTAAAGGTAAAAAAGTGATCGAGAGCGCAGCTGAGTTGTACTCTTTACCAACGGTAGTGACTAAAAAAGACGATGGTTATTTGATCACTAAAGGGGTTAGATACATTAAAGAACTTTCAAGATTAAATCAAAAGTTCAGATTTCCTGAAAGGCCGCCAATAAGATAGAAGGAAACGGAGAGTGAAAAAGATTGAAGAGATGACTCAAGAAGAGCGGGATATTTATTTAATAGAAAGGGCTAAAGAAAGAAACAGAAAATACCGTGAAGAAGCTACCGAAGAAGAAAAAGAAGACTTTGCAAAAACTGACGCATATATAGATAGAGAAACAGGTTACCGTCTTAGCGGTATTTTTTATGAAGAACTACCAAAAAATCATCTTCATAACTTAAGCTATAAGGATCGACTAACCAAGGCTGAGGAATTAAACGGTTGTAAGTTTAAAGACGCAAAACCCTGTAAAGACGCGTTTGCCCCGAGAGATGATTTTGATGGTCCTGCACGTCTCTTTGGTGCATGGAATTGTGACGGTGAAAAAGTTGCGGTAGTTCGTCACCCAAGCTTAATACTTTTTCGAATGGTAATAACCATATTGTCTGCAATTGCTGGGTTTATGTTGATTGTACTGACACTGGTTCATACATTTCCAGTAGACTATTTATACTTGAGTTTGGCAGGTCTTTTCATCACGCCTTTCTTGTTGTTTAAATTTTCTGACGCTTTACGGTTTATTGATAACATAGAGTTTAATCGTCACACCGGGTTGGTGAGAACACCTTACACCCTGTTTAGAAAACCATTTTATATCCCAATAGAAGACCTTGAATATGTGGTGGGCGTTGAGGTGAAAAGCGCAAGAGGTGGCGGCTCGTTCCAAACGGGTTATCTAAGTTGCAGAAAATATCCTGAAAAGTTTTGGTTTGGCCATGCGATTGGACTCGGAGATGGTGGAAACCTAAACGATTGGGCTCAGATAAATCGGTTTATGGACACTACCCAACCGATAGAAGAATATTACTACGAAATCATGGAGTATCACTATAAGCTCGATAAGAATGCCCACTTTAATGGCCCATTTCCAGAGGTGATGAAAAAGTACTTTGATGCAGATGACTGCCAAATTAATCGCATGGAAGTGTGGTAGGGCGTTAATCATTACAAGTGCTTTCTAGTGGTTGACTAAAAGGAATTGGTGATGAAAAAGATTGAAGAGATGACTCAAGAAGAACTTGAAGAAATCATCAAAGAAGGCGACAAAAGAAGAGAGAGATATTATCAAGAAGAAGCTAGTGAAGCTGAGAAAAAAGAATTGGAGGAAATGCAAAGGTACTCAGAACGAAGGTTAAAATATATTAGAGAGGGAAATTTTTATGATGCGTTATCAAAAGACTACCTCCATAACTTAAGCTATAAGGAACGACTAACCAAGGCTGAGGAATTAAACGGTTGTAAGTTTAAAGACGCAAAACCCTGTAAAGACAGATTTGCGCCGAGAGACGACTTTAGTGGTGTAAGTTACCCTAGCCAATGCGATGGTCGGGTTGTTTCCGTACCGCGCTCACCGGGATTATGGTCTATTAGGCTACATGGGTTGGTGTTAGGCCCTATCATTGGGGTTTGTCTGTTAGGGGTAAGTATGACAGACGACAGTATGCCAGCTTGGCATTCATGGTTGGGGCTGTTTTTACTGACTGCATTCCCTTTAATAATGTACAAAATAGGGAATGCAATTCGTATTGTGGATGCAATCGAGTTTAACCGCCATACCGGATTGGTAAGAACGCCGTACACCTTATTCAGAAAGCCATTTTATATCCCCATAGAAGACCTAGAGTATGTTGTTGGTCCAGAAGTAAAAAATATGCGAGGCAGCGCATCGATGCAAACGGGTTACTTAAGTTGTAGAAAATACCCCGAGCACTATTGGTTTGGAAATCGTATAGGTATTGCAGGAGGTGGCGATACTCACGATTGGTCACAAATGAATAGGTTTATGGATATTACTCAACCAATTGACGAGTACTATCACAGTGCTATGGAGTATACGTTTAAAAAGAATAGGAATGCTCACGGCAATGGTCCATTTCCAGAGGTGATGAAAAAGTACTTTGATGCCGACGACTGCCAAGTAAATCGCATGGAAGTGTGGTAACGACGAAAAACCAAAATAGGTACAACTCGGGCGTTAGTAAAGCGGGCATTCATTTTCGGCCGTCTAGAGTGCATGTTAAGTTTTTGTGGCTAGCCGCTGCATGTACTAAATGAGCCAAAATTTAGGAGATTATATAATGGATAAAAAATGGTTGTTACCATCGTTATTGGCATCGAGTAGCCTTTTGGTTGCTTGTGGGGGCGGAAGTGGAAGTGATACCGATCCGCAACCTGGTGATAACACAGGAACTAAAGGTTCAATAAAAGTCATTGTACAAGGCTTACCTGCTGGTGCAGATGCGGGCTTAACGCTCACAGGCCCTTCTAGCTATAGCGAAGACATTACAAGCACGACTACTCTAAATGCCTTAGCAAACGGGGAGTATAAATTAACGGCTACTTCTCGTTCTGTGGATCAAGCACTCTATCAGCCAAATGAAAACTCGGTTACTGTCGATTTGAGTGGTAATGAAGAAGAAACAATCACCATTACCTACCGTACATCAGTAAGTGCACAGGGAACGGTAACTGGGTTTGGCAGTGTATACGTAAACGGTGTGCGTTATGAGACGACGCCAGATCAACAAGCAAATCTTAAAGTGGGCATGCTGATAAATCTGCAAGGTAAGCAAGGCGCAGATGGCAATTTTGCAGTAGCTGACTCTATTATCTATGACGCAACTGCTAAAGGTGTGGTGACGGCAGTCGACTACGCCAAACAAACAATCACTGTGTTGGGTCAAGAATTTAGTGTTGATAAACGTACGAAATTAGAGGTAGCTTTCACAGAAATAACGACAGGTGATTTCGTAGAGATCAGTGCGTTGCATCAAGGACAGGGTCAGTATGTTGCTACCCGCATTGATGTGGAAGAGCAAAATGGCGAATTTGAAATTGAAGGTAAGGTTGCTGAGCTAGATCTTGATGCGAAAACATTCAAATTAGGTATGTTGACTATAGACTATAGCCAAGCAACAGAAGTTGAAGGGACGCTTGAAAACAATGCAATAGTGGAGGTGGAAGCATCAAGTTTACCTATTGACGGTGTATTACTTGCAGACAGTGTAGAGGTTGATAGCAATGAGCCAGTATCAACAGGTGCGGTCGCCAAATTTGAAGGTATTGTAACTCAAGTCAGTGACGACACCTTCGCAATCGGCGGGCACAGCTTCACATTAAATGACGACACTGATTTCAAAAAAGGGGATGATGATGACCTGCAAATCGGTATGCGCGTATTTGTGCTTGCAGTTGCAACCGAAGAAGGTTTAATCGCAAAAAAAGTACGCTTTGATAAGCACTCTGAAATCGAATTAACTGGCGTAGTAGAAGATATTGACCTTGAAGCACAGACACTAACAGTATTTGGTAGCACCTATTTTGTGGATAGCTATACCCAGTTTGAAGATGACTCGGATGCAGAAGACATCGAACTTAAACTTGAGAAGCTTAGTGTAGGTGATGTCGTAGAAATTGAGGCATTTGGTTTTGAAGGTGCCTACGTTGTGAGAGATTTAGAGCGTATCTCTGCAAGCGATTTTGACGACCAGCAAGAACATGAGGTTGAGGGAAAAATCACGGCTGTTAATGCTGGCGAGCAAACAATCACAGTAGGCAAACTTGTCTTTGCCATCAATGGTGCGACAGAGCTGGAACTTGAAGATGATGTAAACCTCACGACATTTTTTGAACAAGTGGCAGTAGGTGATATCGCGGAAGTTGATTATGTGATCCAAGGAGACTCATTGATCGCAACTAAAGTTGAAGTTGATGACAAAGACGATGACTTCGATGACCGTAGATTTGAGCTAGAAGGTAAAGTGGTTAGTTTTAATCCGGTCGACGCAACTTTTAGTGTTGATGGTAAGACAGTATTTTTTGATGGAAATACTGAGTTTAAAAACGGCTTATTTGTGATTGGCGATGAAGTTGAAGTTACCGCTATTCAGCGTGCTGATGGTTCAATCTTGGCACTTAAAATTGAAATCGAGTCTGATGATGGTATTGAACTTGAAGTCGAAGGCAAAATCACAAACTTTGTCTCAGCGTCTGAGTTCATGGTGAATGGTGTCTCTATTGCAACTGATGGCAACACGGAATTTAAAGATGGCAGTAGCAGTAACCTAGGAAACGGTGTAACGGTTGAAGTAGAAGGCGTGTTAACTGACGACAATGTATTGTTGGCTAAAAAGGTCGAGTTTGAGGAAGATGACGTTGATGAAGTCGAAATTGCAGGCTTAATTGAGGACCTAGTCAAAAACTCTGCGTTTGATTACGAGTTCAACCTTGGTGCGCAGCGCGTTCAAATTACGGCAGATACAAAGCTTAAGAATGGTAATTTTGAAAAGCTTTCAAATGGCTTGGCAGTTGAGGTTGAAGGTTACACAACCGACGGTGTCACTGTTATTGCTAAAGAGCTCAAATTTGAAGCCGTAAAATATGTGGAGGTTGAAGGTCCAATCACACAAGTTGTGACAGATGAGGCGTTTTACGTCCTTGGCCAAAAAGTCAAAGTATCTGAGCAAACTCAGTTTAAAGGTGGCAGTCAATCTGATATTGCAACAGGCAAAAACGTTGAAGTTGAAGGCTATTTAGTAACTGAAAATGGTGAAACTTATATTCAAGCTGAAAAGGTAGAGTTCGAAGACTACGCCTATTTTGAGCTCGAAGGTAAAGTTGCAAACTTGTCTGGCGACCAATTTACATTATTTGGAATGACGGTTCATGTAACCAATGACACCGTATTCAAAGATGGCCAAAAAAGTGACCTTAGTAATGATGTTAAGGTTGAAGTTACCGCTCAAATGGTCGAAGGCACGATCATCGCGCTAGAAGTCGATTTTGAAGATTAACTATTGGTAAATGTAAAAGTCACAATTAAAGCCTCCAATGTGGAGGCTTTTTTGTTTATATTTCACTTTAAAATTAATTCGCTTCTCCTGACTTAGTAACGTCATATTTATCCCACTGAACTGCCATAAAAGCTTAGCTTTCCTGACTTTTTTCCCTCGTATAGTGACACCCGCCACGCAAAACGCAACGGTTTATACTGACTCGCTGTGCTTCTAGGTTCAGCTTCTATGAAGTGGAATAAGAAGAGACGTGACTTGGTATTGCTGAAATAACTAAAAGCATGCACACGGGTATGCAAACAAAGTAAAGAAAGGACTTATGAAAACAAAACTACTTCCAATCGCACTATTGTGCGGTGCCACAAGCATTATTACTGGTTGCTCAGATTCAGATAACAATGTTGATATAAACGTGCCGAAAGGACCTGATATTCCAAAAGAGGGTACTGCGGTGTCTTTGCGTTTACTAGAAACCACAGATTTGCATGCAAATGTATTGAACTACAACTACTTTTCAGACAAGCAAGACGACAAAGTGGGTCTAGTGAAAACCGCGGCGTTAATCCATCAAGCGAGAAGCCAAGTTAAAAATTCCATGCTAGTAGATAACGGCGACTTGATCCAAGGTAGTCCGCTTGGCGACTATATGGCGAAAATCAAAAACCTCAAAGAGGGAGAAGTTCATCCTGTTTATAAGGCCATGAACACACTAGAGTACGATGTCGCAAATATTGGTAATCATGAGTTTAACTTTGGCTTAGCGTTTTTAGACGAAGCAATCGACGATGCGAATTTTCCCTATATTAGTGCAAACGTATTTAAGGTTGATGGCGACGAAGATGAAACAAATGATGTGCCGTTATTTAAGCCTTACCTAATTCAAGAAAAGCAATTCTTTGACGAGAATGACAAACTTCAGGTGATTAAAGTCGGCTTTATCGGGTTTGTTCCACCGCAAATCATGCAATGGGATAAGGCCAATCTTGAAGGCAAAGTGATAGCCAAAGACATCGTAAAAATGGCAAAACACTACGTGCCTAAAATGAAAGCTGAAGGCGCGGATATTGTCGTTGCTATTCCGCACTCAGGTCTTGATGTATCTGCCGATAAGCCAATGGCTGAAAACGCATCTTATGCCTTATCTAAGGTGGATGATATAGACGCCATTATGTTTGGTCATGCGCATGCAAACTTCCCAGGTTCGGGCTATGCAGACTTAGCGGCACATGGTGTTGATAACGATAAAGGCACAATCAATGGCGTTGCGGCTGTAATGCCTGGTTTTTGGGGAAATCACCTTGGTGTAATTGACTTAGATATCCAGTTTAAGTCAGGTAAATGGACGGTGGTTGACTCACAGTCAACGCTTAAACCAATCTATGAAACGGATGAAAATCGAAACACGATATCATTGGTTGAAAGCGATGCAGCAATTGAAGCGGTAGTGCATAGTGAGCATGCTGAAACGCGCGCATGGGTGAATGAGCCTTTTGCTAAAATCACCAACACTGTGAACAGCTATTTTGCGTTAGTGAATGACGACCCCTCAATCCAAATCGTGACTGACGCACAAGCATGGTATACAGCAAAAATAGTGCAAGGTACTGAGCTTGATGGATTACCTATTCTGTCTGCGGGTGCACCCTTTAGAGCTGGGCGTGGCGGGCCAGATGACTTTACCGCAATTCCTGCAGGTGATATCGCCTATCGTAACGTTGCAGATATGTACATTTATCCTAACGTACTTAAGGTGTTGAAGCTCAAGGGCAGCGAAGTGCGCGAATGGCTTGAAATGTCTGCAGGCCAGTTCAATCAAATCACACCGAATACTGAAGGCGTTCAAGCGCTGATCAATCCAGACTTTCCTTCATATAACTATGATGTGCTAGATGGTGTGACGTATCAAATTGATGTCACTGAGCCTGCACGCTACGCGGCAAACGGTGAAAAGGTGTCAAACGGTAACCGCATTAAGGCATTGAAGTATCAAGGTGAGTTGGTGAAGGACGACCAAGTATTCTTGGTTGCAACGAATAACTATCGTGCATCTGGTGGCGGTAATTTCCCAAATATTAAGGGAGATAAAATCGTTGTCGACTCGCCAAATGAGAACCGTCAGGTCGTTGCTGACTATATTACTTTTGTTAGCGACCAAAATGGTGCCGCAGGACTTGATCCATCGGCAGATATGAACTGGTCATTTGCACCTGTAGTTGGCGCTAATATTGAGTTCTTTAGTTCAACTAGTGCGGATGCTGAAACCTACAGTCAGCAATTTAATCATATTCTACCTACTGGCAAAACCGACGAACGAGGTTTTGCACTTTATCAGCTGGATTTAACACAACCGCTGAACTAATACACTATGCCGCCATATTTTGGCGGCTTTTTTATCGCTTCTTTTTATAATTTTCAACGGGATTTGACGAATGAAACAAGTAAACTTCAAGCTTAGCAGCGTAGTTTTGGCTGCGGCTATATCCACATCTGTGTTTGCAGCACAGCCGTATGACTGGAATAACCATATTCCAGTTAAAACACCAACCACAAACAGCAATGGTAAGACAGTATTATTTGATGTGTCACACGGTGGCGTGGAGGGAAATGCCGATTGGGTTATTGACGGTGCGTTTTCAGACTTTGCGGATGCATTGGTTAATGAAGGATATACCGTAAAAGAATATCGCGGTGTTGATTTAAACAATGACGGCAAGATTAGATTCTTTGACGACCGTACCTCTCAAAGCAATCAAAATGAAGCGGTTATCAGCTACGATGCGATTAAAGATGCAGATGTCTTTGTATTGGCAGAAACTAACCGTCCTTTCACTCAATCAGAGCAAGCAGCGTTATTGCAGTTTGTAGCGGATGGAAAAGGGATATTTTTTATTGCGGATCATTATGACGCGGATCGTAATCTAAATACGTGGGATGCCACTGAAGTCTTTAACGGCTACAACCGCTCAGATCTGGCCAAGTATAATCTAGGTGGTGAGTACGGTGACTGGCGTAATCCAAAATCAGCAGACATGGGATGGCTTGCAGAAAATTTTGGGATCCGCTTTCGCTTTAATGCCGCTGACTACAAGCAAGGCGTAAGTGGTATTGAGTCTGCGAGCAAAACAGAAGGGATCACACTCGGAGTTACTCCTGTATTGATGGCCGCGGGCGCGACGCTTGCGATTGTAGATGAACAAAAAGCGAAGGGCTTGGTTTATTTTTCACCTTCAGATACACCAGCTAAGTGGCGTCATGCTAAAGATGATGGGCTTTACTTTGGTGGTAGAAATGAAGGCCCGTATGTTGCTATCTCAAAAGCCGGATTAGGTAAAGCTGCGTTTATTGGTGATTCTTCTCCAATTGAAGACGCTACACCTAAATACAAGCGTCAGGATAATGGCAATAGTAAAAAGACGTACCCCGGCTGGACGGACAGAGGTAATGCAGCTGTACTTTCGGTCAACATCATCAATTGGCTAGCAACGCCCGAGTCGTATCAGTACTTTGATGGTACTTACGGTCATGCAAGCGGCGAAGTAACACCTGTGCCAATGGCGCTGCAAGAAATGTCTGATCCAAACAATGGTCAGCCATGGGGGACGCCTGCATCGGGTTTTGATGCGTGGAATACAGATAGCTATAAAAATAACTCTTTCAATGCGCCTTATGGTTCAGGGCAAACCAATCCAGATCCTAATCCCGATCCAGAGCCAACTCCTGATGGCACGATTTCTGTAGCACAGGCACTTGCTGCTTCTGCTGGGTCTAAATTTGCAGTGTTAGGTAAAGTGACAGCCGAAGTAAACGGTATCTATGGCCTATTACTCACAGATACTGCCAACGCATCGCTAAGTATCAACGTAAAGCTTGAATCTGCTCAGCGCAGTGACTTTAACCCGCAACTCAATCCTGAGATCCTTGGTCAATCAGTTATAGTGACTGGTACTCGAGACAGCTATATGGGTGAGGCTGGTATTCGTTATGTAAGCGATATTCAGATTGCACCAGTGGCATTGTCGGTTGAGCAGGCGCTTGCAACCGCCGAGGGCAATGAAATTGAGCTTGTTGGGCGTGTTAAATCTGCACTTAATGATATCTATGCTTTAGTACTTGAGGACAGCCAAAATCCTACTCATACGATAAATGTTAAACTTGAAAGTCACCAGCGTGCTGCATTTAGTCCGCAGCTTAATCCATCCATTCTTGATTCTACTTTAGTTATCAAAGGTGTTCGCTCATCGTATATGAGTGCACCGGGGATACGAGAAGTCAGTGAAATACAAACCGTTGGTACAACGACAGAGCCATCTAGTGATATGAGTGTTGCTGACGTATTAGCGCTAAATAATGGCTCAGCAGTGGTAGTCAGTGGCAAAATCACAGCTGCTGTAAACGATATCTATGCGCTTGAATTAAGCGACGCAACTGTCGTTGGCAACAAGCTATATATTAAGTTGGAAGCAGCTCAGCGTGATGCATTTAGTCCCAAGCTTAACCCGAGTTTGATTGGTAAATCACTGAGAGTTGAAGGAATTAAAAATGATTATATGAGTCATCCTGGTGTTCGTAATGTCACTTCACTTGTATTGTTAAATTAAATCACTGCAATTAACCCCTTAAAGTAGGCATAGCAACATTTATGTCTACTTTATTCCAAGCGTCATTTCTGTATATTCTTTGTTCATTCATTATTTCACAAACTACACTTTTGAGGTCATTCATCCAGTTTAGATAGTAATGATTTTTATTTGTGTTAGTGTGTCGCGTTATAGTGATATAAACTCGCCAGCTGCAATGCTCAGTCGAGATCAGTAGGTACTTTTGCCAAGTGCTTACGAAAAGGAATAGTGCTTTTAACTTTGGAACAAACTACATGAAATGCGTTTGCTTAATATTCTCTCTTTTATCCTTTAACCTTTATGCTGCAGCGGTCAACGTTGTGGTCACTGATGTAAAGCAACAACAGCTTGAACGGACATTGTCTTTAACTGGCTCGATTAGTGCCGCACAACATGCACAAGTGTCAAGTTTAACCGATGGTGTAATCACTAAGATCTCAGCTGAAGCCGGCGACATTGTTGAAGCAAATGCTGTACTGCTGAGTCTCGATGCAGCTTTAGTAAAAGCTGAGCTGAAAAGTGTAGAAGCTGCACTTGAGCGTGCCAAGGTCGATCGCAACAATGCGATAAGGTTGGTAAAAGAAGCACAGTCTCTGTCGCAGCAAAAATTATTTGCGCAAACAGAGCTTGCTGACAGACAGGCAAAGTTACAAGCATCAGAAGCCTCTCTTTTAGAAGCACAAGCTAAGATAGCTTATCAGCGAGAGCTCGTTAACCGCCATCAATTAAAAGCGCCTTTTACGGGGATAATAGCGAGGCGCACGGTTAATTTAGGTGAGTGGGTGACGCGCGGACAAACGGTGTTTGAGCTAGTAAGTAGCGATATTCTGTGGCTCGATTTGCAAGTGCCACAAGAATACTTTCAGCTTATTAATCTCGGCCGTGTCGTAAATTTTAGTGTTGCAAGCGCGCCAAGCGTGCAGCATCAAGCTCATGTATTGGCAAAACTTCCTGTCGTTGACAAAACCAGTCGCTCGTTTCTATTAAGATTGGCAATCCCAACAGATGCGCAGTTGCGTGTCGGCGCATCGGCTACGGCAAAACTGCCGCTAATTCGAGCACAAGACCACAGCGTGATTATTCCTAGTGATGCGATTTTGCGTCATCCCGACGGTGGGTTCAGTGTCTTTGTGGCCGTTGACGGTCAAGCAAAGCGGTTAAACGTAAAAATTGGTGAGCGAATTAATGGTCATATTGAAGTTCTATCCGGCTTAGAGGTAGGGCAACAAGTGGTGGTTGAAGGCAATGAGTTATTGCAAGAAGGCCAGGCATTAAACATTGTACCTGGTTTATAGGAGCGGGTGATGTTAAGAGCCAGTGTAAATCACGCCATTTTAGTTGCTGTCACGGTATTGATCTGTTCGATATTGGGTATTGTTGCGGCGTTTAAAATTCCGGTGCAAATGATCCCAGATCTTGAAGTAAGAACCATCACTGTGGTGACCAATTGGCCCGGTGCCACGCCACAGGATGTTGAAAAAGAAATACTTATAGAGCAAGAAAGGTATCTTCGCTCACTTGCGAATCTAACTCGCATGTCCAGTTATGCAAATACCGGTGAGGCAGAGATAGAGCTTGAGTTTCCATTTGGTGTCGACGTCAACGAAGCGCTCATAAACGTGAGTAATGCGTTATCTCAAGTGCCAAATTATCCTGAAAACGTTGACCAGCCGGTGTTATACAGCAGCGCGTTTTCGAGCAATGCCTTTATGTTTTTTAATCTAAAGCCACAACCGGGAAATCCACTCAATCTTGATATCGATATGCTTCGTGATTATGCCGAAGACTTTATTCGTCCAGAAATGGAAAGAGTCAGTGGAGTATCTCAGGTTGGTGTGCGTGGTGGTGCACTCTATCAAGTACAAATTTTGGTAGATCAAGAACAATTGGCGAGCCGTGGAATTAGCTTAGTTGACGTTAGAAATGCAATACGCAGCCGTAACCAAGATGCCTCAGCGGGCGATATAGACAGTGGTAAACGTCGTTATTTACTGCGTATGGTTGGCCGTTTTGAGTCAGCTAAAGCGCTAGAAGAGCTGGTAGTCAGCCACCGTGCGGGTACCACAATTAAGCTTAAAGACATCGCTCAGGTAAAGCTTGATCATTATGAAGTGCGCGATATTGCCTATAACAATGGCGAGCGAGCTTTAATGCTCTCGGTGAGACGAGAAAGCGGCTCTAACGTGATGGCGATTAAAGAAGAAATGATGGAGGTAGTGGCTCGCATCAACCGTGACATGCTTGCAAGTAATGGACTACAACTGACGCTATTGAGCGATGATGTTCGTTACGTTAAAGGATCTGTTGAAAATGTTTGGACTAATTTAGCGCTAGGTGCGGTGCTTGCGACTCTGGTGATGTTTTGGTTTTTAAAGAGCCCACGCTCGACCTTTATTGGTGTGATGGGCGTTCCAATTTGTACCATCGCGGCATTTTTGGGTCTGTTGCTATTTGACAGAACGATCAACGTTATCTCCCTAGCCGGTGTCGCGTTTGCCATTGGCATGACGGTTGATAACACCATTGTTGTACTTGAAAACATAGAGCAAGCAAGACGCCGAGGTCTCGACAAACTTCAAGCAGCTATTACCGGTGTTCAAGAGGTATGGCCTGCGGTGCTCGCATCAACCCTGACCACAGTGTTGGTATTCGCACCTATTTTATTTATTCAGCAAGAAGCCGGACAGCTTTATTCCGATGTAGCAATAGCTATTTCTGCCGCAATCATCGCTTCTATGTTGGTCGCCTTGTTTGTGGTGCCTGCTGCTAATGCAAATTTTGCCTGTAAGGAAATCTCCAGTGGCATGTTGTCTACGCCTAAACTACCAACGTTTATTCCGGCGATGTTATCAAGTCCACGTGCTCGCATCGTGTGTATTGTATTCGGTAGTGTGTTGTTACTCGGTGGGGCGTGGTTATTTATGCCTAAAGCCGAATATTTGCCAGAGGGAGAGGAGCCAAAAGCGTTCTCTATGATGATAGCGCCTCCGGGCTATAACCTCAGCCATATGCAAAAAATTGCTGATGAACTACTTCCTTATTTAAATAAGCATTTGGAAAACGATGACAGCGATTTTGTATCAGGTAAAACGTCGTTGCCACCTTTAAAATATTATTCGATGTCCGTTGGTGTTGGTAGCATTTGGCTATTGAGTGAACCATACAACCGTGAATACATCGATGAAATGATGGAGGCAATCACGACCAAGTTTAGAAGCTACCCAGGAATGCGTGCATTTTCTTCACGAGGCTCGATTATCTCAAGTAATGATGGCGGTTCAAGAGCAGTGGCTTTGGATATTAGCGGTACAGATCAAACGGCGCTCTATCGGGCAGCAGATGCAGTGTATCGGTTAGCGGGGGAGGTCTTTGATAATCCACAAGTGGATTCTGCGCCATCTTCTCTGACACTCGACCAACCGCTAATAGAAATCCAACCAAGGTGGCAACGGTTGGCTGAAGTGGGTATGAGTGCTGACGAACTCGGCTATACGGTCGCAGCCTTGAGTGATGGCGCGTATGTTGACGAGTTGATCTTAGACGATGACAAAGTAGACGTCTTTTTATTTTCTGAGTCGGGTAATCAGCAAAGTCTTTCGCAATTAGCGCAGTCACCTGTTGTCACTAAAGCTGGACTGATCCCGCTGAGCGCTTTGGCCGATCTACGAGAAAAAGCAGACAGTGATAGTTTGCGTCGAGTTGATGGTCGTAGAACCGTAACTGTATATATTATTCCGCCAAGAAATGTCGCGCTAGAGGAAGCGCAGGAATTAGTAAGAACAGAATTATTACCGCAGCTTCAGAGGCAGGGCGATCTGCTGCCTGGTGTCAATGTGAGTATCGGTGGTGCTGCCGATCAACTAGACAAAACTAAAGAAGCACTGGGCAGTAACTTTATCGTTGCATTAGCGTTGTGTTACTTATTACTTGTTGCAATCTTCAAGCATTGGAGCTATCCGCTATTTATTATGGCAACAGTGCCGCTTGGCATGGCAGGGGGATTACTTGGATTAATTGCGATTAATGGTATTGGTAGCATAACAGGCACCTTCCACCAGCCTTTTGATATGATCACTATGCTTGGCTTTTTAATCTTGTTAGGGACTGTGGTTAATAACCCTATTCTGATAGTGGATCAAAGCCGCAGAAATCTTGAGAGTACCGCGATGAGTGTATACGACGCGGTGATCTCAGCACTACAAACGCGATTAAAACCGATTGTGATGTCAACGATGACAACCCTATGTGGTCTTGCGCCATTAGTGTTTATTCCAGGAGAAGGATCTGAGCTTTATCGAGGCGTTGGCATGATAGTGCTTTGTGGTATTGCCATGGCAACTATCGTCACACTCACCATTTTACCCGCGTTATTAGTCTGTTTTTTAAAACGGCCGGTAGAGAGTTCTGTAAGCAAACTCTAACCATATCTAACCATATATTAATCACGCTGTGGATATTACGAATGCCTTGCTTGAACAACTCTGTTCTGCAGGGCATTTTTATTGCAAAGTGGTATGAAAGCTTGAATTTCGAGGTTTTTGCCCACAGTAAAATAAGATGCGTACAGGTTTATATAATAAAAAGAGCACAACATGACAACTAACATACGCTCTGCAATTATCGCTGAGGGTGGAGGTCAAAAAGGCATTTTTACAGCGGGCGTGCTTGATGCTTTTCTTGAGAAAAAATTTACGCCTTTTGATTTAAAAGTGGGTGTCTCAGCGGGTGCACAAAACCTCGCAGCCTATTGTGCTCGCGCAAGTCAATATGCGCAAACTGCTATCGAATCTCTGACGACGGAGCAGCAGTTTTTCCGTCCCGCGCGATTTTTTACCGGTGGTAATGTCATTGACTTGGATTGGTATTTTCAACAAGTAGAGCACAGCGGCAAAGTGCGGTTTCCAACTGAGCCTAACCACCTCACGCCGGAAAGTAACTTTTATGCGGTTGCAAGTCACTTAGACTCGCTTGAGCCACATTATTTGCATACGTGGCACGATAACATGTTTACCCATTTAAAGGCTTCTAGTGCGATCCCTTTTTTATATCGTCCAGGCGTTAAAGTTGCGGGTCACGGAATGATGGATGGAGGCGTGGCCGATCCTTTACCCGTGCGCTGGGCACACAGTCAAGGGGCAAAGACGATTTGGGTGATCAGAACCATTGAGGCACATGACGATGGTAAAATGCCAGTGCTTGAGCGCTTGAAGCCAATTATGCGGCGGGTTAATCAATCTCCTCGAATGTTTGAAATGTATCATCACTATCAAAGTCGCTATGCCGATGCGGTGAACTTTATGAATTCACCACCAGAAGATGTTAACATCATTCAAATAGCGCCTAATAGACCACTGGAATCTATGATTTTAGGCTCAAGCCCTGAGACCTTAAAGTCTGATTATAAATTGGGGTTTGAGCTGGGATTAAAAGCGGTAGATAAATGGCGTGATATGCTTGAAGTCAGTGTAGTGTAACAAGCAAGTCTCAGGTTGAGACTTGCTTGTTATTTGCTTGTACTTAAGACTTGCGAATTGAAATAGAATTCGCTTCGATATCAATTCGGCCATCTTTGAATAAACCACCGATGGCTTTTTTAAAGTTAGCTTTAGAGGTAGAGAAAGTACGCTTGATGGCGTCAGGATCTGATTTATCGCCTAGCGGTAAATAGCCGCCGCTTTCTTCGAGTTTGCTATAAATGATTTCCGCAAGGTCTTTAACCTTACCTATACCTGGCTTTTCTAACACGATATCAATCTTATCTTCGTCATGAACCGCTTTTACAAAGCCCTTCATGCGCTGACCGATATACATGCGCTTAAACACATCATTGAAAAAGACCAATCCAAAGTGTTTTTCATTGACGATCACTTTATAGCCAAGATCGGTTTTTGCCGCGACGATTAGGTCTACTTCCTCGAATTTTTCGTACTCGGCTTTTGATTTACTTAAAAACTTACCCAGCGCACTAGACGCACAAATACGCTTACTGGCGTTGTCTAGGTAAAGCCTAACCAAATAGCTATAGCCGTCGCGCATTTTTGGTTTTTGTTCATTGAAAGGCGCTAACACGTCTTTTTCAATGCCCAAATCCATAAAAGCACCAACCTTATTGATCTCTTTTACGCGCAGCAGGGCAAACTCACCGACTTGTGCAAGTGGCTTTTTGGTTGTTGCCGTTGCGTGTCCCAAGTTATCTAAATAGATAAATACTTCAACAGAGTCGCCTTCTTCGTTGTGCTTTGGCACTTCTGCTCGAGGAAGAAACACATCGCCAAGCTCACCACCGTTTAAATAAGCACCTTCCGCGGTAAGCTCTTCAATGGTTAACATTTTGATTTGACCTAACATGATTATTCCTCGTCAGTTTGTGGTTTTGGTTTGCGACGCATCGGCATAGTACCGTCAATATCAATCGGTGGCGGGACCACTTTTCTCGGTTGTGATTTTTTCACTGGCTTTTTCTTAGGTTTACTTGTTTGCTTTGGCGCAGACTCTGCAGAGCGATTTTTACTCTGCTGTGGTTTTTGCTTAAGTCCTTTGAATTTACCAACAAGACCGGGGACTTCTTCAAAACGTAGTGGCTCATCAAGATAGTTTTTGATTGCCACATAGCTATCCCAATCTTTAGGACCAACAAATGAAATCGCAGTTCCTTTAAACCCAGCACGCCCTGTACGACCGATACGGTGGACATATTCTTCTGCCTGCTTAGGCAAGTCAAAATTCATGACATGAGTAACAGAGAGCAAATCGAGACCACGAGAAGCAACGTCTGTGGTAACCAGCACTTTATAGATCCCACGGCTGAAGCTGTCCATGATGTCTAACCGCTTACTTTGCGGCATATCGCCCGACAACGATACCGCTTTAATCGACATCTCATTTAGCAGTTTGCTTAATCGGTCTGTGTCGCCACGGGTTGCGGTAAAGATAATGCACTGTCCTACGTCATCTTGTGTGATGAAGTGCTTAAGCAGTGCTTCTTTATGATCTAAATGATCGGCAAAGTAGAGTGCTTGCTTTATGTCTTCATGCTGCTGGTGGGCATTGCTCAACATAATACGCTTTGGCGATTTAAGTAATTGACGTGACGATGCTTCAACTTGGGTATGGTCTAGTGTGGCTGAAAATAGCAGCGTTTGTCTTTGGCGGTGATCCGCAGAGTCATTAATGACGTCCAACTGTTTTTCAAAGCCAAGGTCAAACATACGATCTGCTTCATCAAAAATAAGTAGTTCAAGACCGCCTAAAAATAATGAGCGATTTTCAACGTGATCGGCAATACGACCAGGAGTACCCACCACAAAATGCGGGTCGCGGCGTAGCGCTTTTACCTGATCATTGTAGTTTTCACCACCCAAAATCTTACAGACTTGAATATTAGTGCCGGCACACAGTGCACGACACTCAGAGAATACTTGAGTCGCGAGTTCACGAGTTGGGGCTACGATAACAACGCGAGGATCGCGTTTGCTCAGCGCTTTTTGTTTCATTACACGCTGTACGGCAGGCAGCAAGAAAGCTAGGGTTTTGCCAGAGCCTGTTTTAGACTGCGCAAAAACATCGTGGCCAGCTAGAGCCGTTGGGATGGCATGCGCTTGGATCTCGGTCGGTTCCGTGATCCCTTGGTGAGCCAGTTGTTGTTCTAGGCGCGTATCTATCCCAAGTTCAGTGAATCTCAAGTCAATTTCTCCAAGTCTTGAATTTTAAAAACACGAGATTATACCAAAGCATAGACGCTATCGGATATAGAATTTGTGTTTTTTGCATTTTAATCAAAAATCCGTAAAATACGCGCCTCAGCGCCGGGTTTGCGACTCGGTTTTCGTGCTTTACACATCGTCATGCTTAATGTGTAAGCTAATCAAAGCTTAAATCTAGGAAAATACAATGTCAGAACAATACGTTGTTTGTGCTATGTACAAGTTTGTCTCTTTACCTAACTATCAAGAGATAAGACAGCCACTTCACGATGTGATGGAAGCGAATGAAGTTCGCGGTACGTTATTACTTGCAGAAGAAGGTATCAATGGTACCGTTGCCGGTAAACGTGAAGGCATTGACGCGCTACTTGCATGGTTAGACAAACAACCAGGCCTTGATAACATCGTTTATAAAGAGTCGTTCGATGAAACTTGCCCTTTCTACCGCACTAAAGTAAAGCTTAAGAAAGAAATCGTGACCATGGGTGTACAAGGTATAGACCCAAAAGAAGTGGTTGGTACGTACGTAAAACCACAAGATTGGAATGCATTGATTTCAGACCCTGACGTTGTACTCGTTGATACGCGTAACGACTATGAAATCGAGATCGGTACGTTCAAAAATGCCATCGATCCTAAAACCAAGACTTTCCGTGAGTTCCCTGAGTGGGCGCAAAATAACTTAAACCCAGAAAAACACAAAAAAGTGGCGATGTTCTGTACTGGCGGGATCCGCTGTGAAAAATCGACAGCGTATATGAAAGAGCAAGGCTTCGAAGAGGTTTATCACTTGGAAGGCGGCATTCTAAAATACTTAGAAGACGTGCCAAAAGAAGAAACCATGTGGGAAGGCGAGTGTTTTGTGTTTGATAACCGTGTTGCTGTCGATCATGATTTAAACAAAGGATCTTATGATCAATGTCATGCTTGTCGTATGCCAATCACGGAAGCAGAGAAACAACTAGAAGAATATATGGAAGGGGTGTCTTGTCACCACTGCCACAAAGACTTAACAGAAGAGCAAGTTGCACGATTTGCTGAGCGGCAAAAGCAAATTGAACTGGCGAAGCTACGCGGCGAAGGTCATATCGGTCATGAAGCACAGGATGCTATTCGTAAGCGTAAAGAAGAAAAGCTAGCGCAAAAAGAAGCGCAACGTCAAAAGCGCTAAAGGTGCATTGTACTAAGAATACATAACAAGGGGACCGGATGGTCCCTTTTCTCAGCTAAACTTTCATTGCAAGCTATTTGCGCAAGCGCCATTCGCTCTGCAAACTTTTCATATTAGGTGTGTAGCCTTTTCTAATTCACGTATTCAAATTCTTTTAAATCTAATTCTGAAATTAAATTAATTCATAATAATCAATGGGATATTCATTATTCTCAGATTGGTGCCTTCCTTGCTTATTCAAAGGCTATCACTGTAAATCTAAAAATTGATTTACGCCGTTAAATTTTTGAAGGAGCTTTATGATGTCAAATACGGTAACCACAATTAATCCTGCGACAGAGCAACCCGTTAATGAATATACGTTAATGAGCTTGGACGAGGCGCAAAAGTCGGTGGACTTAGCCAATGACTGTTATTCATTTTGGAAGAAAACCACATTTACGCAAAGAGCACAAAAGCTAAACAGGCTTGCTGATTTAATTGAGCAAAATAAATCCAAGTTAGTCTCACTGATGACCGAGGAAATGGGCAAAGTGACGGAGCAGGGTGAACAGGAAGTTTCCTTGTGTGCTGAAATTTGCCGATATACCGCTGAGCATGGCGAAAAAGAATTACAGGACGAGCATCGGGTATTTGAGCAGGGACATGCCATTATCACTTATCAACCAATAGGCGTGATCTTAGGAATACAACCTTGGAACTTTCCGCTTTATCAGGTTATCAGATACAGTGTTTCGAACGTGATGGCGGGTAATACCACGGTAATGAAACATGCCTCAAATGTATTTGGTATGGCTAAATTAATTGAAGAGCTGTATTTAGAAGCCGGTTTTCCAAAAGGTTGCTATCAATCACTGTTAATTGATGGTGAGACAGCAAGCGAGTTGATAAAGAATCCATATATTCGTGGTGTTACGTTTACCGGAAGCGATAAAGTAGGTAAACAAGTTGCCAAACAAGCTGCTGAGCTTTCTAAAAAAACCGTCCTAGAGCTAGGTAGTAACGATGCCTTTGTGGTGCTGGCAGACGCTGATATTAATAAAGCAGTGTCCGCGTGTATTCAAGGTCGTATTGTCAACAACGGTGAAACCTGCGTTGCAGCGAAGCGCTTTATTATCGTTGATGAAATTTATGACCAATTTAGAGAGGCTTTTGTGGCTGGGTTTAAGCAGCTTAAGGTGGGAGATCCAACCGCAGCAGACACCGACTTAGGTCCTATGGCGCGTAAAGATTTACGTGATGAATTACACCAACAAGTTGAAGCGTCCGTTAAGGCGGGAGCGACTTGTCCACTTGGTGGAGAAATTCCAAAGCAACAGGGGTTTTATTATCCTGTCACCATTTTGGAAGACGTCAAACCCGGTATGCCGGCTTATGATGATGAACTCTTTGGCCCTGTGGCGTCGCTAATTCGTGTGCATGATGAGGCTGAGGCGATGATGGTAGCTAATGATTCACGCTATGGTTTAGGTGGTGGCATTTTTTCTGAAGACACTCAACGTGCCACAGAGCTTGCTATCAAGGAATTTGATACTGGCATGGTGAATATCAACGGTTATTCGCTGGCCCAACCAAATTTGCCGTTTGGTGGTGTTAAAGACAGTGGCTATGGTAGAGAGCATGGTGGCTTTGGGATCAAAGAGTTTGTTAACGTGAAAACCGTAATGGTCGCAAGCGCTGAATAACGCAAACCGTTCTTGATGTTAGTTTTTACGCTGGAGTCAGTAATACTGGCTCTTTGCATTTTAAATTGGTTATAATTCGCGTCCATTTTTTACACTGAGAAAGACACGTGGGCGAAGCAAGCTTAACAACCTTACATTTATTGGCAACCGATCCAAGCGCAGTGGCGCAAGCGGCTGAACTTGCACGTGATGGTCACCTTGTTGCGGTTCCAACAGAAACCGTTTACGGCTTAGCAGCAGATGCAAGGCAACCCGATGTGGTAAAAAAAATCTTTGCAGCAAAAGGACGCCCAGCTGATCACCCGCTAATCGTACACCTCGCTGACAAGTCTTTGGTCACTGAGTGGGTGGAAACATTGCCAGACTATTTTGATGCCTTAGCTGATGCGTTTTGGCCGGGACCACTGACGATCGTTGCCAAAAAGCAAGCACATGTGAGCGATGTAGTCACAGGCGGCCACCCAACCGTGGGTATACGTGTGCCAAATCATCCTGCAATGCTAGCATTATTGCAGCACATTAACTCCGGACTTGCTGCGCCCTCTGCCAATCCTTACAAAAAAATTAGTCCAACCACCGCCGAGCAAGTGTTGTTTGGATTGTCTGGCAAGATAGCGGCTGTGTTAGACGGCGGTTCATGTGAAGTAGGACTTGAGTCAACGATCCTCGATGTATCTTCAGACACACCGAGGATCTTGCGAGCAGGCCCTATTACTAAAGCTGCACTTGAAGCGGTGCTCAATATTGAAGTAGACGAGCCCGATGTGCACACTGTAGCCGTCCCTGGTAACGTAAAAGCCCATTATCAACCAAGCAAACCGCTTACCCTGTTGTCAACGGAAGAGTTAGTTGCTCGCCTAAGCGGCCAGTGCGAAGCGAATACCGGTGTGTTGTATTATTCATCACAAATAGAGCGAATGATCTCTGAGAATTCAGCAAACAACGAGCTGGTGGATCTGAAACTTGGTGCTGACAAAGCCAAGTATGCGCAGGGCCTTTATCACGGGTTACATCAATTGGACCAATCAAGTGCAACCGAGATTTTGTTGGAAGCACCACCAACGGCGCCCGAGTGGCGTGATGTTAACGATAGACTGATGCGCGCGGCCGCACAATAGTCATGATTTGGCGCGGTAGTCTATTGCGCCTCACTCTCCCTCAATCTTTACATAACTTTACCTTACTTTACATGGGCTTATCTTGCCTTTGAAACGCTGCAAGGCATACTGCATCTTATCGCACTTATCCTGTGTGTTATCGAATAGTTTATCTTGATGTGAGTGATTAACTGTTACACTCAAATATAGCTAAGAACAATGGAAATTATTAAGGTTAATATGTGTAAAGTAACGCGCTTGGTGGTTTTTACGGCCACTATGCTGATAACTAATGCCGCTTTGGCCAAACCTTCGCAAGTGATTGCAGAGCCTATTCAATTCGAAAGCAGTAGCCAGCAAATTCAAGCAGTAGGTAATGCTGAAGCTATTCAATCGGTTATTTTATATCCCGCAATTGGTGATAGGGTGACTGCGGTACATTTTAAACCGGGCGATCAGGTTAAAGCGGGTACTTTGCTATTGGAGCTAGACTCACGCCGCCAAAAAGCGGCGCTTGAAGAAGCTAAAATTCGTCTTGCAGATGCGCAGCGCACCGTCGACCGTCTAACCGATAGCCAAAAGCGCGGCGCCGTCCCAATTAATGAATTAGATAAAGCGGTAACGGACAGAGACTTAGCAAAGGTCGCCTTGATCCAAGCTAAGAATGAATTAGAAGACCGCCAAGTGATCGCCCCTTTTTCTGGCGTAATGGGACTCACCGACGTTGAGGTTGGAGATCGTATTACCACCCAAACCGCGATTGCGAGTATCGATAACTTTGATAAGTTGTATGTTCAATTTGCGGCACCAGAATCGGCGTATGGCATGCTTAAATCGACCGATAGCGTGCTGCTGACACCTTGGAATGATAATTCAACACGGATCGACGCAAAGATAGCGCAAATGGACTCTAGAATAGACCCAACAGCCCGCACACTAAAAATCAAAGCCATCTTTGAAAACCGCAATGACCGTTTTTTGCCTGGAATGAGCTTTAGAGTATCGCTAACGGTATTGGGTGAAGAGTTTGCCGTTATTCCTGAAGCCGCACTGCTTTGGGGCGCAACAGGTCCTTATGTATGGAAAGAAGTAGATGGCAAAGCTAAGCGTATAGATGTCAAAATCCAACAGCGGTTGCCGGGTAAATTGCTGGTATCAGGCGATTTGGCTGCAAGAGAGTTATTAGTTGTAGAAGGGGTGCAACGTCTTCGTCCTGGGCAAGAAATTGCGGTGACGAATGCACTGGCGAAGGAATAAATCGTGACTAAACCGGAGTTACCACAGTTACAAGATTTACCGTCGATGGCTATTCGCCGTCCGGTATTAATCGTTGTATTAAATTTATTGATTATTATTGCAGGTATTGCTGCACTGGCCGGCGTTGAAGTTCGTGAACTGCCCGATGTAGATAGGCCGCGTTTAACGGTGTCCGCATCGTTTCCTGGGGGCTCACCTGAGACTGTCGACACCGAAGTAACGAGTAAGTTAGAGGGGGCTGTTGCGCGTGTCAGTGGTGTAAAAAGCATTCGTGCACAAAGTGAAGAGAATAATGCACGGATTGTTGTTGAATTTCGTCCGGGCATTAACCTAGACGATGCAGCAAACGAAACACGCGAATCCGTTTCTCGAGTACAAAGAGAGCTACCTGAAGAAGTTGAACGGGTGTCCATTATTAAAGCGGATAATGACGCAGAAGCAGTGGTGTCTTTAACTGTAAGTAGTGCCTCTTTAACACTTGAAGGATTGACCGAGCGAGTAGAAAAAGACTTAGCGCCGCAGTTTTTAACTATTCCAGGCGTTGCCGATGTGCGCCTGAACGGTGATAGAGAGCGAGTGCTGCGCGTAAGACTTGATCCGTTAAAACTGACAAGCTTTAATCTAACCGTTCCGGATGTTGCTGCGGCGCTTAGACAAGCCCCGTTTGATGTACCTGCAGGCAGTTTAAAGTCAGACGATCAACAGCTGATTGTCCGTGCCGATGCCACCTCAGTAACCGCTGAGCAGGTGAGTGATATCATCATTCGTGGTGAGACTCGGGTGGGGGATATTGCCTCTGTGTATTTTGGGCCGGCTGATCCTCGCTCTATGGTGAGGCTTGACGGAGAGCCTGTAATCGGTCTTGAGATCATTCGCCAAGCACAGTCTAATACCATTGAAATCTCAGATGAAGTACTACAGCTCGTCGATAAGATAAAAGTACGCTTTCCAGATCTCGAGCTATTCGTCACCTCCGATGATGCACAGTTTATTCGCTCATCCGTAGACGAAGTCTTGAGCTCGTTAGTGATAACCATATTGCTGGTGGTATTCACCCTTTGGGTATTTATCGGCTCGTGGCGTGCGACGCTTATTCCAGCTTTTGCAATCCCGGTCGCGCTTATCGGCTCTTTGGCGCTGATCTGGGCGCTTGGCTTCTCTGTTAATATTTTAACCTTGCTAGCACTTGTGTTGGCCACTGGACTTATCGTCGATGATGCGATTGTTGTTAGTGAGAATATTCAGCGTCGTCGTGGCGAAGGGATAGGTCGTCGCGCCGCGGCGGTACTTGGGACAAGAGAAGTCTTCTTTGCTGTAGTCGCGACAACCGCAGTACTTGCTGCGGTATTCGTACCGATTGCCTTTTTACCCTCGACTGCGGGCCGATTGTTCAGGGAGTTTGGTGGCGTGTTAGCTGGTGCCGTGATTATTTCTTCATTTGTGGCACTGTCATTGGTGCCAGCATTAACATCTAAGTTAAAAGTAAAGCAAGATAGCAAAAAGCATCTATTTTCGAGTATTGGTGTGAAACTCGCAGAAATGTATCGCGGTACGATCCACTGGGTACTTGACCATGCATGGCTAACCTTTGGTGTATTTGTGGTTATTGCGAGCCTATCAGGTGCGCTCTATTCGCAATTGGATAATGAGCTTTTGCCATCTGAAGACAGAGGTAAAATTCGCATTTTCGCAAGAGGGCCTGACGGTGTTGGTCTTAACTTTATGGATAGACAGGCCAAACAGATGGAGGACATCTTATTACCCTTTGTAGAAAGCGGAGAAATAGAGTCAATCTATACGGTTGTCGGTCAGTGGGATCCAAATATTGTATTTATCACTGTGCCATTAAAGCATTGGGATGAACGTCATTTCTCGCAACAGGAAATTATCGATAAGATCAGAGGACCGCTTGGTAATATACCAGGTGCACCTGCTCGTGCCTTTGGTGCAAATAGCTTAAACCTAAGAGGCCAAGGTGGTGGTATCGAGCTTGCGCTACTTGGTAACGACTATTTAGAGATCTTTAAAGCAGCGCAACAATTTGCGGCTTTGGTTGAAAAAGAAATGCCAGACGTGGCTCCGGTGCAAATCTCTTATCAACCCTCACAACCTCAGCTGCGCGTAAACATTGACCGTCGAAGAGCTGAAGAGCTCGGCGTTAGTTTGAGTGATATCTCAACGACACTTAGGGCGGCCATTAATGGAGATGATGTTGCTGATTTGAATGTTGGCGACCAATCCATACCAATTATGCTGCAGGCTCAAAACCATACCATCAGAGACCCAAGTGATTTGGCTAACCTTTATGTTGGCAGCCGCTCTGGTGCATTGGTTCCGCTAAGTAGCCTTGCCGTTATTGTAGAAGAGGGCGTAGCTGCCGAGCTTGAACGCCATGCGCAGCGTCGTAGTATCGAGCTGGATATGAAACAGCCAGAAGACATGCCTATGGCAGAAGTGGTTGAAAAATTACGAACGCTAGCAGATCAGAGTTTACCCGACAGCGTGACGCTGGCGTTTAAAGGGGAAGCGTTAACGTTTGAAGAAACGGCCAACGAAGTGTTACTTACCTACGTGCTGGCGTTCTTAATTGTATTGCTCGTACTTGCCGCACAATTTGAAAGCGTGAATAGTGCCGTTGTAGTTATGATCACAGTTCCGTTTGGGATCACCTCCGCCATATTGGCTTTGTATCTTACTGGAACCTCGCTAAACATATATTCGCAAATCGGCTTAGTGATGTTGATTGGTTTAATTGCTAAAAATGCCATCTTGTTAGTTGAGTTCGCTGATCAGTTACGTGACAAAGGACGGTCAGTAAGACAAGCCGTTGAAGAAGCAGCAGTGATCCGTTTGCGTCCTATTATGATGACTTTGGTGTCCACATTGCTTGGTGCTTTACCATTGATTTTATCGGTAGGCGCAGGTGCTGAGTCGAGAAATGCAATCGGCTGGGTCGTATTTGGCGGATTAGGCTTAGCGGTTTTCTTTACGCTTTACCTCACACCTGTCGTTTATCTCGGTTTAGCGAGATTTACAAAACCGAGGGCGGATGAAACCAAATTATTAGTGGATGAACTTGATAAAGCTGAAAGTTAAATTCCGCGGGTAAAAATAAAGTAAGGTGAGCGCAGCAATAGCTGCGCTTTTTTTATACAGCGATTAATGTTGTGGTAACACATTCTTTGATACTTTTTGTTGAACTTTTCATTGTTTAAACTGTCACAACCGATGTGGTTGTTTTATAGCCAGTATGTTTGCTACTCTAAGACAGTAAATCCTGTTTTCTATAACAATAATAAAAATAACAAGCTAATTGAAAGAAGATGTGTCATGGGTAATTTATTTTTAAAAGAACGGGAAAATTGGACCGCCTGGATTATTTGGAGCTTGATAGGATGCACGGCAACGGTTGCATTATCGAGTTATACCAGTGAGATATGGATGGGGCTATTAGCGCCTATTTTGGTATTAGGATTACTAACAACATGGATGAGTTACACTAAGCGGTTTGATTTTTCCAGAGCATTCAAAGTGCTCAGTACCGTTGTGTTGTTTTCATCTATTCCGGTTATCATTGAAAAAGTGCTGCCTGCAAAAAACGCAGTCATTGGTATGATTGATTCGGGGATCATCGTGATTGCAATGGTTATCGCCAGTTGTATTTTTGCTTACATTGCCAAAAGGCCAAAGCAATATTATTGATTATTCGGCTATTATTTGCGCTTTTGAATGCAAAAATCGAAATAGTGCTTTACAACCGATGGATAACTCCATAAAATGCGCGCCAACAACGGAGAGATGGCTGAGTGGTTGAAAGCACCGGTCTTGAAAACCGGCATACGTTAATAGCGTATCTAGGGTTCAAATCCCTATCTCTCCGCCACCTCATTCCCAAAACCGCCTCCAAATGGCGGTTTTTTTCGTTTGGAGGCGTGTATGTCTGCGGCTAGTAACATGGCAATAATAAAACATAGTTCTATTTGGATTGTATTTAGTTATTTTTATCTTAGCGGCCTAAATATGGCGCTAACGTTGTCGATTGATTCGCAACAAGACCCTGATATTACGATGACGCTGCTGCATGTTTTTTTATTCAATTGCCTTGTTGGTCATCTGATCACTAAATATGAAAAATCCTGGCCAGAAATCGCCAGTGTAGTTATTGCATTATTTGGTGTGGTTGGATTTGGACACTACTTTGTTGGTAGCTTGGGAGAGTACAGTGATGAGCTTAATATTGGGCTTGTATTATTGCTGCCATTTGCAACCTTTGTAATGAAAAAACTCAAACAATATGCCGAAGAGAAAGCCGCTAGTTAGCGGTTTTTTTGTGTCCGACGAATAGCTCGACTGCTTGATAATCAAGCAGCTCCGGTATCTTGCCTATTTTGGCTGTGATACAATCTAAGGTTCTTGTTAATAAAAAATATGGAAAGACTATGTCTCAATTCAACACAGACGCAGATAAAGCGAGCTACGGTATTGGTTTACAAATGGGTGAGCAACTTAAAGCAAACCCTTTTGAAGGTCTAAACCTTAACTCTGTATTCGAAGGTATGAAAGACGCTTATGCTGGTGACAGCTTCCGCGTTGAGATCCCTGAAATTCAAGCAGCATTTGAGAAGATCAATGCTGAAATCCAACAGCGTCGTGAAGAAGAAGCGAAAGTATTAGCAGCTGAAGGTGTTGCATTTCTAGAAGAAAATGCAAAGCGTGCTGAAGTAACAGTAACTGAGTCTGGTCTTCAGTATGAAGTAGTTGAAACTGGCGAAGGCGATAAGCCTGTTGAAGATTCAAAAGTACGTGTTCATTACCACGGTACTCTAATCAACGGTACTACATTTGACAGCTCTTACGAGCGCGGTCAACCAGCTGAATTCCCAGTAAATGGCGTGATCAAAGGTTGGACTGAAGCACTTCAAATGATGCCAGCAGGTTCTAAATGGCGTCTATACGTACCGCATGAGCTTGCGTACGGTGAGCGTGGTGCGGGTGCTGCAATCGCGCCTTTCTCAACGTTGATCTTTGACGTTGAGCTACTAGACGTACTTTAAGTCTATGCTTTGAGTGGATCTGTTGGATCCACTCTATTATTCCATTTAGCTTTAATATTCCCTCAAATTGAGCAACTAAAATAACAAAAACTTTTACCTTGCTGACACAGACGTCGCTACCTTGCCCACAGCTGTGCTATCGACAAGATTTTATCGCCTCAAAATGGGTCACTGAGCTACGCTAGCTGTTATTACTTTTTCGACATATTTTCTTTAACCCGCCTCATTGCTTCCATTCAATACTAAATACACATTCTCCCAAAGCTTGGCTAATGCAGTTAGGTAGTCAGGTGTTTGAAAATGGGGACAGACGCTGTCGCCATAGATCACGGCTTTAAATTGTTCAAGTACGGCTAAGTTGGCTTTATCGCGCAATGTCATTATTTCATTCACCGTAAACGCATGTTGCTCCAGCAGGTAGTGGCTTCGCCACTCTTTACTAGACATAGTGATAGGTGATGGTAACCAAGTTAATGGACCATAAGTATCGCTTAGCAGTAATGTGCCATGGTTAAATATGGCTGAGACTCTATGATTGATAAATGTTGCTGAGCCATCATCAAACTCAGACGCAAAGTTTTGACAAAGCAGCGAAATGGACATTGTCCCGCGTTGTAGCAAAATACTAGCAAACGCACTCGGAGTAGCCTTGGGTTGAATGGCAACTGCCACATCAACTTCGTCGGTAAATAGACGACAAATTAAATCCATTCCCGAATATAGTGTCCTGAGGTTGACGGCGAGGTCTAGATGCATACATTGGCCATGTGCTGCGGCACTGAAGTAGTTGTCATAGAAAGAGCGAATAGGGTACAGATCAGCGAAATGGGCGTTCACCCAGAATCTAACACCATTAGCTTTGGCAGCTGCTAGTGCCTGTGCCATCGAGGTCGGCCCAATTGGATGTTCACAAATTACATGGATATGTTTTTCTAATAGTGCGATAGTAATCTCAATACCGGCATCGCCAGCGATAGCCACACAAGCAATATCCACTTGTTTGTCTGTTATCTGCTCTGCATTGGTGTAATGTGGTACGGCAAAGGACTGAGCGTACTGTGTTGAGCGAAGACTACCAGTTGACAATATGCCACTGAGCATCAATCCCGTATTTTGAAATTGTAATGCCCGAATATAAGTAGCACCGTAATTGGTTCCGCATACTAAAACTTTCATAGCGAGTCCTTATGCAATGGGGTGTGGATACAAGTTAACCGCGCGGCCAGCCAAGAGTTTATGCAATCTTGGGTTGTCAATGCGCTTGAATTGTTCGCCAAAGTGAATGGGCTGCATATTAACACCAACAGCTCGAGCCACTCTAAATGGACTTAATGCAACGTCTGAAGCAGTGACATCAACAATGGCAATATCAACCCCCGCTTTGGTAATGCGCTGTCTTAGATCTGCGGCTCCCTCAAGAGTAGGATAAGGCCAGCATGATAGCGGTTTAGCTTCAGATTTAGGCTGTCTCATAAAGTTAAAGGTGGATAAGTGCGCGTTAGAGAAATAAAACGCGGCATGATCTTCTAACGTCCTGACCTGTTCTACGGTTTGTGGAGCTTTATGCCCACTCTGCATTAGGCTGCAAAGATAGGGCATAACATGACCTTGCTCTAATAATGCTTTGGTGACAGCCACATTGATGTTGTCATGGGTTGCTAATGAAACTGATACCGCAGGCGTGGTGATGCCATCGCCTAGACCAAGGCAAACCACCGTTGGGATATGGATGCCGACGTCGAGAAGGTACAACTCCAGCGCGATGCCTTGTTGTGTTATTGACTCTACCATGAGCTTCAACTTGCCAGTTAGCAAGGAGTCGGCATTTAATCTAGTACAAGGGAGTTGGGCGTACCAGGTAAGCATCATTGCATCTCTTTCAATGAGTTCGAAGCAGGCTCTGATAGCCGCATCTTCGTTATCTTTACCTGCCGCTAAGCCATTGGAAGAAACTTGACTGAATTGTTCTTCATAAGGGCAACTAAAATTAAAGTAGCTCACTAAAGCGGGGACCCAAGTAGCGCGGTTTGTACCAATCCAATTGCCTTCAACCCAATGAATTTTTTGTTTACTTCGCCATTTGCTAAAGGGAAATCCTGGTGTTGCATACTGCTCGGGAGAATAGAGGACCAGATCTGCTGGGTTTACATAGTCTCCTTGAAGTTGATTTACCGTGGCATAACGACAGTTACGAATATCGTATCTCGCTGCTGAATAACGTTCAAGCGCTTCACCCACGGCACTAATATGAGCTGAAAGCGAGTCTAATCCTTTGCCTGAACCAACTTGGCCTTGTGTTCTCGGATCAAACTTACCACTTGTAAAACTACTTAGGCTTGCAGATGCGGTGACAGGGAGTTCAGGCAAGTGGGGGGCATGGCCCGTTAGTTGTTTTATCACGCCAAATTCAGGGTCAACCCAACCTCGCATCATTGTTTTAAATTGCTCAACTGTCTTTAATTCAGAAATGGCTGGTAACGCCTTATTGCAGGAAGAGATATCTTGTTCGCTTGGGCCAGAGCATACTGCGCATTCAGGGACTGGAATAATAGGGTGGAGCGAGCTTTCTCCACTAACCAAATTGGTTGTTCTGGTAGTATTTTGCAGCACAGATTGCGTGTACTGTAACAAAATGGTTTGTATATCAGTTGCAGCCTGCATTGCGATTGATGCTGACATACTACTTAAAATTGAATGGGCTCGAGCGCCGGAATGTGCTTTATTCGTGATCTCATCAATCTTGTGTGCAGTTTGCGGATTTATTGCAGTGCCAAGTTTTCGCAGTCGTAAACAGTTCCAGCATCCACCGCCTTGATTGGTAACATATGGACCTACATGCCCGGTTAGTCCATCAATTGAGACGTAAAAAGTAGGTAGTGCAAGCTTAGCTAAATGCGTGGCGATGTTGGTATGCGCACTGAGCGAGTCCGATGGCAGAGAAATAACAACCAGATCCCAGTTTTGAAGAATAACTTCATCTAATGGGGAGTTCAGTTCGGCAGTTTGTGCACTAACTTCTGAGTGAACAAAGCGTTGCTTTAGGTAGTCTGTGAAGGCATCGACCGTTGTAGTATTACTTGGCAGGTGATTAACTGCATGATGATAATAGCCACTTTGGTTAGTACAATTAGCATCATCAAGAATATGAATATACCCCACGCCAGCATTTAACAGCTCTTCTAGCATAGGCATCGCCCAAGGCGTTAACCCTATACACAGAATACGGTTATTCTGGAGTGTTCGTGGATCACGCTTTGCCTCATTTTGCCACGCGTTAATAAAGCGGTATTGTTCAGGCCAAGGAGCTGAGGTTGAGTTGATAACAACGCGTTCAATGAGACCTTTTTGCTCCAATAAGCGCAATAATTGCTCAACACTAGCGCTAGAGTATTGCGTTATTTGTGATGCAATCTCATTGAGGCCAAAGTCACCATTTAATAAAGGAATAATGTCGTCAACAAAAGTACTTATGTCTTTTCCGTGGAGTTGAAAGTCTCCAAGATCAGAGCGTAACAATACTCCCTCATCGTTAGGTAAGATACTTGCGGCAGGTGATAGCCTTATTTTATCTTTATTCATATGCATCCTCTGTAAGTTATGGAAGCCCCGATAAAGAGGCTTCACTAATGTCTTTATCCTTGAACTGCACTCAACATACAGCAATAGGTTGGACCTGGTGTACAGGTATAACATTGGTATGTTGGGTTACTTCCGGCACACAATTGTGCACCTTGAAAGTGATTAACTGAGGGTTGACACAACACACACTGTGTCGGCTGACAAGTAACGCACTGCGGTTGACATAAAACACATTGTGTTGGCTGGCAAGTAACACACTGCGGTTGACATAAAACACATTGTGTTGGCTGGCAAGTAACACACTG
>NZ_JAKRFW010000016.1:0-84509 GCF_022347905.1 Pseudoalteromonas sp. Of11M-6
TTTTGCTATTTAGTTGTTCTAAATGAGAAATTTTTAACGAAGCTAATATGCTATTTCACCCTTCAAATTGATTAGAGAATTAATTCAATTGGTATTATACATCTTTTTGATTTTAATGATGCGCTTAAGCGCAGAGGCATATGTGCAAAACAAGCGTATCAATAAGCGTACTGACTTACTGCATAAGCTATTAAAAGAAGAGTGACTGGAAGAACTGAAGCCGCTATTAAGCGGCTTCAACATTATCGGTTTTAACATTGTCAATTTCAACTACGTTGAGGACAGATTGTACATCTGACCAATGCAGCAATTCGATACGACCTTCTTGGTTTTCAACCAATGCCGTGCAGTTTTCTATCCAATCACCATCGTTGCAGTACACAATACCATCTACGACACGGATCTCTGGTTGGTGGATATGCCCGCAGATAATACCGTCGACACCTTGTTTCTTCGCTTCATGAATTGCTGCGTTCTCGAATGCGGCAATGGCCTCTCTGGCTTTATGCACGCGCTTTTTCAGCCAAGATGCAAGCGACCAATAATGACCACCATATAAACGTCGTACGCGATTGGTCCAGCGATTTAAGAAGAGTAGAAAATCATAAGCGGCATCCCCAATGATACTGATCAGTTTGTTGTATCTTGTTGCCGAGTCAAAATCATCACCGTGTAGTAATAAAAACCGCTTACCTGCGGAAGTGGTATGAATAAAGGTTTTATGCACTTCGACTTTAAAAAGCGTTTGCCCAACATAGTTTCTGAAGGTTTCGTCGTGATTACCCGGTATGTAGATAACGCGTGTACCAGATCCCGCTTTTTTTTGTATGCATTCTAATACCTGATAGTGGGATGGATCCCAAAAAAACTGGCGTTTCATTGACCATAGATCAACGATATCACCAACCAGATAGAGTACATCACATTCGGTTTTGTTGAGAAAATCTAGCAAGAACTTTGCTTTACAGTCCTTGTAGCCCAAGTGTACGTCTGAGATCCAAATACTCGGATAGTATGTTGTTTTCATGGCTTGGCTCTTTAGCGTAATAATGACAATGCTAAGAGGCAAAGATGACAGTGGCGGGGCAGTTAGGAGAAGCTAATATGACAAAAGAGCATACATCTGTATGCTCTTTTGTCATGCAATTTACGTAGGTTTATTTACTTCTAATTGCATTAACGATTGTTTCAACCGCAGATCCAATATCCAGCATCAGTTTTTCGCCAGTTTGACGATTTTTCAGCTCAACCTTATTTTCATCAAGATTACGTTCGCCAATCACTAGGGTATAAGGAACACCGATAAGTTCCATATCGTTAAACATAACGCCCGGACGCTCTTTACGGTCGTCGAATAACACATCAATCCCCGCATTTTGTAGATCTGCATAGAACTTTTCTGCGATCTCTGGGATACGGTGAGACTTATGCATATTCATTGGCACGATTGCCAACTCAAATGGCGCAATAGCAACAGGCCATTTAATACCATAATCATCGTTATTTTGCTCGATTGCAGCGGCAACGATACGAGAAACACCAATACCATAACAACCCATGGTTAATGTTTGGTTTTTCCCTTCTTCGCCAAGTACACCAGCTTTCATCGTTTCAGAATACTTAGTACCAAGTTGGAACACGTGACCTACTTCGATACCACGTTTGATAAGGATTTTACCTTTACCACAAGGGCTTGGATCGCCTTCAACCACGTTACGGATATCTTCAACAGTATAAGCGCTTACGTCTCTGTCCCAGTTGATCCCACTATAGTGAACACCATCTTTGTTTGCACCGGCAACAAAATCAGCCATGATAGCTGCGCTACGGTCGACAATGATAGGCATTGAAAGACCGACAGGTCCCAAAGAGCCTGGTTTTGCACCAATAGCGTTAACAATGTCTTCTTCGCTTGCCATCTCGAGCGGTGAATCCACTAGTGCTAATTTCTCAGCTTTAAGCTCATTTAAGTCATGATCGCCACGAACGATAAGCGCGACAAGCCCACGTTTACCGTCTTCGTCTGGTGCGCCATACACGATGAGTGTTTTCACACCACGGTGTGGTTTAACGCCATGTTTTGCTTTTAGTTCAGCGATGGTGAAAGCTTCTGGCGTGTCAAACGTATTAAGTTCTTTACTTGGCGCTGGGCGAGTTTCAGTTGGTGCAAGTGCTTCTGCCTTTTCAATGTTTGCAGCGTAGTCACTTTCATCACTGAATGCGATTGCATCTTCACCAGACTCTGCAAGTACATGGAACTCATGCGATAGGTTGCCGCCAATTGAACCACTGTCAGCAATAACAGGACGGTAGTCAACGCCTAAACGATCAAAAATGTTGCAGTAAGCTTGGAACATCTTGTGATACGTTTTTTCAAGGCACTCATCAGTCATGTGGAATGAATAGGCATCCTTCATGGTGAATTCACGCGCGCGCATCACACCAAAACGTGGACGAACTTCGTCACGTACTTTCGTACTGACTTGATAAAGTGTGATCGGCAGTTGCTTATAGCTGTTGATTTCGCGACGTACAAGATCAGTGATCACTTCTTCATGCGTTGGACCAAGTGCAAATGGACGGCCATGACGGTCATTAATACGAAGTAGTTCGGGACCAAACTGTTCCCAACGGCCTGACTCTTCCCATAGCTCTGCAGGCTGGATCACTGGCATTAGCAGCTCAATCGCTCCCGCTTTGTCCATTTCTTCACGGACAATTCTCTCTACTTTGCGGAAAACTTTTAGGCCTGATGGTAGCCAAGTATAAAGACCTGAAGCCAATTTACGGATCATACCCGCTCTAAGCATTAGCTGGTGGCTTACCACCTCTGCATCAGACGGCGTCTCTTTTAGAGTCGCTAATATATATTCACTCGTACGCATTCTTATTCCAGTATAAGTTACTTATTGTTCTCTTATTGGCGGCTATTCTAGCAGTGCAGTAGCCGCTTAAAAAGCTTTAATACCTAAACATCTTCATAATTTATAAGTTTATTGGCAAGCCGCTGAATTTGCTATTTTGCTAACGATATTTCAGTGACATGGTTATGCTCACCATCCACAGTCCAGCGAATATTAAAATCATACAAACTCATACCATAGTCCTGCTGTGATGTGCGTTTCTTTTTATAAGCCGGACGAGGGTCCTGCTTCAGTACATTGGTAATGAACTGTCGAAGTTCAGGATAGTTTTTCTGTTTTTCGATAAAAATGTTGGCCTCGTCTGAGAAACTAACAGACATTTGCGTTTCTGGCCGAGTATCAGCAAAGCCAGCCGTGGCATCCACCAAGGCATCTGAATAGGGAAGGTACGGCTTAATATCAATGATTGGTGTACCGTCCAATAAATCTACGCCGGAGAGCAATAGATCCAGCTGACCATTTTTATACTCTACGCCCTCGAGCTTTACTGCACTCATGCCAATCCCATTGGGTCGAAAAGTCGCTCTAGTCGCAAACACGCCTTTACGTTCATTGCCACCGAGTCTCGGAGGACGTACAAGTGCGGAGTAACCTTTATCAGCGGTTTCATGAAAACGAAACAACAACCATATATGCGTGAACGCTTCAATACCACGAACAAATTCTTCGCGATTGAATTCACCAACAAATCTAAGCTTGGCTTTTGCCTCTGGGACAAGCCTTGGTTGTCTCGGTATAGCGAACTTCTGTTTATAAGGAGATTGGATAAAGCCGATGGGCTCGATAGTGATTTGTTCCACTATGGTCTCTGTTTTAATTAAGATGAGCGAAGTTTACTATTGATCCTGACTTTCACAAAACCCTGCTCGTAATTAGCCCTGTAATGTCATGTAATTTATCTATTCAGATTTTTCGCATAACCTTGTAAACAATGGAATTGCTGGTGGAAGTCGCAACATGAATCGGCACACTTTTTCGCCCCAAAATGGCTTACGTTCGAGTTTACGCACAGATAACGAACAAATTATTGGTACTCGAGCGTACGAGTACAAGCAATTGGTAGAAGATATAAAGCCAATTCAAGGTTTACGAGAAAAATTACAAGCATTTAATCGCCTGAAACGAGATGAGTGTAAATAATGGAGTTTCATAGAAAGGTTAACCAAAGTTGTCAAGAAGTGCTCTGTAAATCATCCCCTTTAAAGCCTATTTTGATCCGCGCTATATCGGAGCGTAGAGCTGCATTGCAAGCAATAATTAATGATTTAACAGAAGGGGTAGTAAGTCCAACTAAAATTGATGTACTGCTCAGTCAAGAGGCCGAAAAAGTAAGCTTACAATTATTAAAAGAAGGTAATTTAAGCAAACGCGATGCGCTAGCAGCTAGTGAAAAAGTTATTTTTTCTCTTGCAAGAAACCTTTTGTGAAATTGCTATTTAACTTAAAGTTTGAATAAGTAATGTTCTTTGTTGGATAAGCTTTTAAATGTAAAATTGGATTAAATCGCTAGTTCAATGGTACTTAGTTTCAGCAGCTTTAGTATCTCTGCATAGAGCGAATCCAATTTGCACTTGTCAACATTGTTAATGCTGGTCCACTTGCAAGAAATCCGTCCAAATGCCCCGAAGTTCGTCATTGTAACCAGTTCTCACAATTTAAATTTGCTGAAAATATGCAGTGGCATATATCGAAAAGTTGGGGTGAGTGTAATGTCGTGGTTTTTGGTGAGCCGAATAGCGCCTTTAAACTGCTAGAAGTTCAATCGTAGTTGAACTTCTACACTTTAATTTTTGTTATCAAACCTTCATGTTATTTACTATCGGACAAGGTTTCTTCTAATAGCGATTCGGTCTGGATCGCTATTTCCTTCATTTTCACCGCATAGGCTTCTAATTTTTTCTCCTCTTCGGTTTTCGCTTTAAACTGAGGAATTTGAATTGGATACCCAGCTTGGTCCATGGCGATAAAGCTGATAATACAGTGATTGGTTTCGACAAGTCGTTGCGTTTTTGGATCACCACAGCGCACCTGAATAAAAATCTGCATACTGGTGTTCCCGGTATGGGCAATGCGCGCGGAAACCTCAACAATCTGACCCACAAGAATCGGACGGTGGAAACGCATGCCCGCAACTGAAACGGTAACGCAATAGCTGCCGCTCCAACCCGCGGCGCAAGCATACCCAGCTTGATCAATCCATTTCATGACCATACCACCGTGTACTTTACCGCCAAAGTTGACGTCGGTGGGCTCTGCTAAAAATCGAAAGGTGACGGATTGTTGTGGCATAGGCTCAGCTCTATTTTTAAAAATATACGCTAAGTATAGGAAAGAAAGGGGCATTTCGCCCCCGCAATTTAGGATTTATTGATATTACATGTTTGGATAGTTCGGACCACCAGCCCCTTCTGGGGTGACCCAGGTAATATTTTGGCTCGGATCTTTAATATCGCAGGTTTTGCAATGAATACAGTTTTGCGAATTGATAACAAACTGCTTCTCACCTTGCTCGTTTTCGTTTACTTCATACACGCCTGCAGGGCAGTAGCGCTGCGCAGGCTCATCAAACTTAGCTAAATTCACTTTGATTGGTATTTCAGAATCTTTTAACTGTAAATGACATGGTTGCACTTCTTCATGATTGGTATTCGATAAAAATACGGAAGAAAGTTTGTCAAAACTTAATTTACCATCCGGCTTTGGGTAACTTATAGTTTGCGATTCAGATGCAAGCTTAAGCTGTGCGTGATCCTGATGTTCGTCCTTAATAGTAAATGGTAGCGAACCTGAGAAAATGTTTTGGTCGATCATATTGTAGGCGCCACCCATAATACGACCTAACTTATGCATTGCTGGGCCAAAGTTACGAGATTGATAAAGCTCATCATAAAGCCAACTTGCCTTAAATTTGTCGGCAAAACTTACCAAGTCTGACGGAGCGCTTTCTTGGCCTAATGCCTCAATGATGGCATCGGCTGCAAGCATACCTGACTTCATTGCAGTATGGTTGCCTTTAATTTTGGCAAAGTTGAGGGTACCTGCGTCACAGCCAATCAGTAAACCACCTGGGAAATGCATTTTAGGTAGGCTGTGAAAGCCACCTTTGGCGATTGCTCGAGCACCATAGGCAATGCGCTCACCACCTTCAAGTACACTCGCAAAGGTGTCGTGATGCTTCATACGCTGAAACTCATCAAATGGACTTAGGTGTGGATTAGTGTAATTTAAGTCGATGATTAACCCGACCACGACTTGATTGTTTTCAGCATGATACATAAATGAACCGCCATGGGTATCATTGTCGAGTGGCCAACCTGTGCCGTGTACAACAAGACCTTCTTTATGCTTGCTTGGGTCTACTTGCCAAATTTCCTTAAAGCCGATGCCATAGTGTTGAGGGGAAGCGTCTTTATCCAGTTTAAATTCAGCTATAAGTTGTTTGCCTAAGTGGCCACGGCAACCTTCAGCAAATACGGTATATTTCGCTCTAAGCTCCATTCCAGGCATGTAGCTGTCTTTAGGCTGGCCATCTCTATCTAGGCCCATATCACCGGTAATAATACCTTTAACTTGTTGCTCTTCTATTATTAGAGAGTGGGCGCTAAAGCCTGGGAAAATTTCAATGCCAAGTTGTTCTGCTTGTTCAGCGAGCCAACGGCAAACATTACCCATAGAAACAATATAGTTGCCGTCATTTTTAAATGTTTTTGGTACTACTAGATGAGGCAGTTTGGTGGCATTGGTTTCATTTTTGAATAAATAAATGTCGTCACCCGTCACTTTCGTTGTCACGGGAGCGCCTTTTGCAGCCCAATCAGGGATAAGTTCATCTAGTGCTTTGGTTTCAAATACTGCACCTGACAAGATATGTGCACCTACTTCTGAGCCTTTTTCGACTACACAGATCATTAATTCTTGTTGTTTTTCTTGAGCCTGTTGAGCGAGTCGGATAGCGCAAGACAGGCCCGCAGGACCTGCACCAACTATCACAACATCAAACTCCATGGTTTCACGTTCGACCATTATTAACCTCACACTATTTGACGGTAGATTAACTAAAGAGAGGCTTTAGTTTGATTTTCGTTAAACTAAGGTTATTTGAGGTTGACGTTTACGTCAACAGGAAGTAGTCTGAAACCAATAAAATAATTTGTTGACGTAGACGTCAGCTTAGAGAATAACCAGATGATGGAGTAACCATGAAAGTACTTGTGCCAATCAAACGCGTGATTGATTACAACGTAAAGGCAAGAGTCAAATCTGACAACAGTGATGTTGATTTGAGCAATGTCAAAATGGCGATCAACCCATTTTGTGAAATCGCGGTAGAAGAGGCGGTTCGTTTAAAAGAAGCAGGCACCGCAACGGAAGTTATTGCCGTATCAATTGGCGATAAAGCTTGTCAAGAGCAGCTAAGAACGGCGCTTGCACTAGGTGCAGATAAAGCAATTCACATTGAAACAGACGCAAAGCTTGAATCTCTGCACATTGCAAAACTACTGGCTAAGGTAGTGGAACAAGAAAGTCCAGAGCTGGTCATTCTAGGTAAACAGTCTATCGATTCTGATAATAACCAAACAGGACAAATGCTAGCGGCGTTAACTAAGCGTGCTCAGGGCACTTTTGCCTCTAAAGTTGTAGTTGAAGGCGCTAAAGTACAAGTGACGCGTGAAGTTGATGGCGGTTTGCAAACGGTGTCGCTATCACTTCCAGCTGTCGTGACAACAGACTTGCGTTTGAATGAGCCTCGTTATGCTTCACTGCCAAATATCATGAAAGCTAAGCGTAAACCACTAGACGTAATTGCAGCGGATTCGTTAGGCGTTGATTTAGCTCCTCGTATTGAATTGGTTAAAGTTGAAGAACCAGCTAAGCGCTCTGGTGGCGTGATGGTTGAGAGCGTTGAAGAGTTAGTAAACAAGTTAAAAACAGAAGCAAAGGTGATCTCATGAGCGTATTAGTTATTGCTGAGCACGAAAATGGTGTATTGAAACCTGAAACCGCTAAGGTGGTTGCTGCTGCAACAAAAATTGCAAGCGATGTTACCGTATTAGTTGCAGGTCACAACATTGCTAAGGCTGCCAATCACTCTGCACAGATCGCTGGCGTACAGAAGGTGGTTGCCGTTGATGATGCTTCATTCGAACATCAGTTGGCAGAAAACACATCTGAGCTAGTTGTTGAATTAGCAAGTGACTTTTCACACATTTTGTTTTCAGCGTCTACCACAGGTAAAAATATCGCGCCACGTGTCGCGGCGTTACTCGACAAATCACAGATCTCAGAAATTATCGATGTGATTGATGCAGACACCTTTAAGCGTCCAATTTATGCGGGTAATGCAATTGCGACTGTAAAATCATTAGACTCACAAAAAGTTATCACTGTGCGTGCATCAGCATTTGATGCCGTAGATACTCAAGCAGCATGTGACATTGAGGATCGCTCGCAAAGTATTGCCTCTCAAGTGAGTGAGTTTGTGAGCATTGAACAAACTGAATCTGAGCGCCCTGAATTAACTGCCGCACCGGTTGTTATTTCAGGTGGCCGTGGTATGCAAAACGGTGAAAACTTTGCCTTGCTAAATGGTATTGCTGACAAACTAGGGGCCGCAATTGGTGCATCGCGTGCTGCTGTTGACGCGGGCTTTGTGCCTAATGATATGCAGGTGGGCCAAACCGGTAAGATTGTGGCGCCTAACTTATATATTGCAGTTGGGATCAGCGGCGCAATTCAACACCTTGCGGGTATGAAGGATTCTAAGGTCATTGTCGCTATCAACAAAGACCCAGAGGCCCCGATTTTCCAAGTGGCTGATTATGGCCTTGTTGCGGATCTATTTGATGCGTTACCAGAGCTTGAACAGGCACTGTAACGCTTCTTTTTGTAGCTAGCCTACATCAAGAAAAATAATTCTGGTTGTTAAAGCCGTTGTACCTTTGGTCGCGGCTTTTTTCGTGTTTGGGATAAAAAACGGTAGGAATAAATATGTTATCAGGCTTAAATCACATCACAATAGCGGTATCTAACCTAAATACATCACTGGATTTTTACTGCGGTTTGCTAGGGTTTGAGCTTTGGGTAACTTGGGACAAAGGCGCGTATTTAGCGCTTGGTGAAGTATGGCTTTGTTTATCTTTAGGAGAGCCATCTCCGAGCTCAGATTACAGTCATATAGCGTTCAATATTGCTGCCGAAGACTTTACGACTTTTTCTAAAACATTATTGGATAACGGAGTTGGCTTATGGCAGCAAAATAGCAGCGAAGGAGACTCGCTCTACATTTATGACCCCGATCATCACAAACTTGAGATCCATAGTGGTAGTTTGCAAAGTCGGTTAAAAAGTTTGCAGCAGCAACCGTATTCAGGCCTCACTTGGTATAAAAAATTATAATTTTAATTACCAGTATTAATTATCTCGTCGTTTAAATTGATGCTTATATTATTCTGGTAAAGAAGTAGGGCGCAATGACTTGCTCAGAAGCGCCCAAACCATATTTAATGGTTAGTAGTCGTAACTAATATGTTGGAAGAAGCGTACGTTGATATCTTGCTTTTCAACATTAACAGGAAGTTGTGCAACAAAGCGTTTAATCGCCGTTTCTACGTGATTCATAAAACGACCATAGCCCATGTCTTTTTTGTCTTTGTCATTGGCGACGATGACAAAGCGAATGGTGTCCACTAGGTTTGCTTCGTTAAACAGTGAGTAAATTTGATTGTCACCGGAGCCGGTATCAAAACTCAGTTTTTGTAGCTCTCGGTTAGTATCGGACTTATCGATTTTGGCGCTTCTGACGATAGGCAAACGGCCATCGGCTACCATTGCTACCATATTGAGCTGTTTATCATTGCAAGAAGAAAGAAATGCATCTTCTAGTGTGCGATAGAATTGTCCGTAGTCACCCGGGCGCATTTGGCTTTGGAACTCTGTTTTTATTGCTCGTGACACTGGAATGTTAAAGGTCGCGTAAGTCATTTCGCTATATTCTTCTGGTAACGTGCAGTTTCTGGCTTGATAGCGTGGGTAAAGCGCACGCAACTTATAGCCATATGACTCTTTGTCGCCTTTAGCTTTGGCAAAAAGGTCATAGGTTAAATGTTGGTGGTCTCGCACTCTAAACTGAGGTTCTACTGGAGAAAAGCCTTCTTTAAGTGCATCAAGCACCTTTTTCACTTTGCTGTGGAAGGTCGCAGCATTGGCGCGTAATTCATTTCCCGTGGCTAAAAATAATAAGCGGATTTTACGCGCTTGGTATCCGTCATTGAGATAAGTTTGGTGCGCTTCGTGGAACTTAGGGTTGTAGAAAAACAAAATCTGCTTTTCTGTTTGCATGGTATAGGCTTCGTCGTGGTAACGCACCACCGGCAATTTATCGTTCGCAATTACATGTACATTATGCAGTTCATATTCGTCACACAATGCGAATAGCTGGCGAGACAAACGCTCGTAACACGCGCTGCTGGAGTCAAAACATGCATAGAATGCATCATCCGGTTTAAACTCAGCAAGAATATAGTGGTTGTTCCTAGCCTTAGTTGATATATAAACACGATTCAAATTCATTGAAGCCATTACTTTGTCCTTTCCTCGGTAACGTGACTTAAGCAGTGTTTGTGATATAAACACTGAGATGGCGCAACTATAGGATGAAGTTGTGACGGAAATATTGCGCTAGAACAAAATTTGTCACAAAAACCTGATGAACATTTAACCAAATGAATAAATCCTGATACAGCGCAGATAATTGCTGTAAGTTCGGCTGAGTTTTTGTAATAATGCCGAGGTTAACTAAGAGCATAATTCAGAGGAAAGATTTCCTATGGCGGAAACTGAAAATCGCCCATCAAACTTTATTCGCAACATTATTGATGCGGATCTTGCCAGTGGCAAACATGCGTCTACGCACACACGTTTTCCACCTGAGCCAAATGGCTTTTTACACATTGGTCATGCTAAATCAATTTGCTTAAATTTTGGTATTGCCCAAGATTATCAAGGTAAGTGCAACTTACGCTTTGACGATACCAACCCAGAAAAAGAAGACATCAATTACGTTAAGTCGATCCAAGAAGACGTACAGTGGCTAGGGTTCGAATGGGATGGCGAAATTTGCTATTCATCAAATTACTTTGACAAGCTCTATAGCTACGCAGTTGAGCTAATCGAAAATGGCAAAGCGTACGTTTGCTTCTTGTCGCCTGAGCAGGCGCGTGAATATCGTGGCACGCTGACTGAGCCTGGCAAAAATAGCCCTTATCGTGACACTTCACCTGAAGAGAACTTAGCCTTATTCGAAAAAATGAGAAATGGCGAGTTTAAAGAAGGGGAATGTGTTCTTCGTGCCAAGATTGACATGGCAAGCTCATTTATGGTGCTTCGCGACCCTATCATCTATCGTGTACGTTTTGCACACCATCATCAAACTGGTGATAAGTGGTGCATCTATCCGATGTATGACTTTACGCACTGTATTTCCGATGCGCTTGAAGGGATCACGCATTCACTTTGTACATTAGAGTTCCAAGATAATCGCCGTTTGTACGACTGGGTGCTAGATAACATCAGCATTGCGTGTCATCCGCAGCAAATCGAGTTTTCTCGTTTAAATCTTGAATACACGGTGATGTCGAAGCGTAAGCTTAATGACTTGGTTGTTAATAACCATGTTGAAGGATGGGACGACCCGCGCATGCCGACAATTGCAGGGCTTCGTCGTCGTGGTTATACACCAGCTGCAATTCGCGAATTTTGTAAGCGCATTGGCGTAACCAAAATGGACAACATGGTTGAAATGGGTATGCTTGAAGCGTGTATCCGTGATGACTTAAACGAAAATGCACCACGCGCAATGGCGGTACTTGACCCTGTTAAGCTAGTCATTGAAAACTTTGATGCAGATAAAGTTGAAATGCTACAAGCGCCTAATCACCCAACATTAGACATGGGCGAGCGTGAGCTACCGTTTACGCGCGAAGTCTACATTGAACAAGAAGATTTCCGCGTAGAAGCGAACAAAAAGTTCAAACGTTTGGTGCTAGGTAAAGAAGTGCGTCTTCGTAATGCTTATGTGATTAAAGCTGAGCGCATTGAAGAAGACGAAAACGGTAATATTACGACAATCTACTGTAGCTACGACCCTGATACTTTGGGTAAAAACCCAGAAGATGGTCGCAAGGTGAAAGGCGTAATTCACTGGGTATCTGCTTCACATTGTATTGAAGCGCCAGTGCGTCAGTATGACCGCCTATTTACTGTGCCAAACCCAGCGGCTGCTGAAGATTTCACGGAAGTGTTAAACCCAGACTCTTTGGTAACCATTGCAAATGCCAAACTTGAGCCAGCACTTGCAAACGCTAAGCCTGAGCAAGGTTATCAGTTTGAGCGTTTAGGTTACTTCTGTCGTGATAACAAGTCAGAAGCGCTAATGTTTAACCAAACTGTTGGTCTACGTGATTCGTGGGCTAAGATAGAACAGCAAGGTTAATACTGAATGAGGTCGGCTAATGTCGACCTTTTTTATTGCTTTTTCTACGTACAATTATGTCTGAAAAATCCATCCAACACTTCTATATCAACGAACAGCAGTCCATCTACTTACTGTCTCATCATGATGCAAAAAAGCATCGTCAATGGCTGAATATCTGTAAAAAACAATTGAGCCAACTTGGCTATAAACATGTTGAGGTAATTGGCTCTGGTGCATTTGGCTTCGTATTTGCTGGTACAAGTGATATGGGGAAGGACTGGGTGTTTAAATTTTCTCGGATCACGCTTGCCCAAAGTGTGCGTGATAGGCTTGAAGATGAAGGCTATATGTTGTCGCAAATTGACAACCCTATGGTGCCAAACTTCTATGCCTTCGAGCGAGTAAAGAAGCAAGGCATTTTGATGATGGAGCGTGCCCCTGGTGAAGATTTAGAAAAGATCTCACTCAAAAAGGGCCGTTTTAAAGCGCATGAGTTGGTAAGCCTCGCGTTAAAACTCAGAAATGTATTGGTTGATTTGCGCGAGCGTCGCAATGGCATGTCTCCTCAGCCTATCGTTCATGGAGATATTAAACCATCTAATATCGTTTGGGATGAAGCTTCCGATGGTTTCTCTTTGGTTGATTGGGGAAGCTCAGTCTATGCTCAGGTGGATGTATATGGCGAGCCTATCGCCAGCAATATTATGGATTTGATGTCATCTGATGTAAGTACGACTAACGCTCGGATGGGAGATGTGTACTTTATTGGCGATGAGCAAATGTCGGGTGCACAATCTTCTCCTCGTTTTGATGAACAAGGCGTTGCATCGACGATTTATGCACTGGCTAGTGCACAATCATGTCGCTTTGGTGCTCAGGTCATTCCTGCTAGCGCTTTGGGGCTGCCAAGAGTATTTGCGCAGGTGCTAGATGGCATGCTTAGCAAAGATAAAGCAACGAGGGATAGCGCAGGGGATTACTTTGTTCGTAATATGCCAGCAATGGCAAAAATGTATTTACCTGATTTAACACTGTCAGAGAAAAAATCCCGCATTCCTTTTTGGACCTACGAAACCGCAGTTAAGCCTGAAACGGTCGTATACAGCTCACGTAAGCAGTTTTTGCGCCGTGCTGATGATAAACACAATCTAAGAGACGTAAACGACGCGCAATTAGATAGATATTATAAAGAGTTTTTGTTCGATACCGGCGATACTGAGAAAGCCTTTTTGGCCTCAATTAGCAGACTGGCAAAATACCCAGTGGTTGGTGGTCTCAGTTTTCACTGGAAAGACGCGCAGTTATTTGTTGAGTCGAGTCTTATTTTACACGATGAAACATTGGGCCTTGCATTTAAAGACGCGTTGAACGCCACCGTAATGCTCGCGCAGGGGATCAAACAAAAAGGTTTATTTAAATGTTGTTTATTCGACGCGCGGCAAACTATTCAATTGACTCGTGACGGCACCGGTGCGTTCCAATTTGACCATCTGCCAGAACTAGAGTTTAGCGTTAGCGATATTTCGAGCAATGAAATTACACGCCCGCATTCATACTTTGAAGACGGCAAAGATCCAGACGAGCAACTGCAGCTGCCAAGACAGATAATTCAATGCGTGTTCGAGTTAAATCAGATCCATCATACAGGTTGCATCATTTTTGAATCGTTGCAAGATAGGATGAAAATTCATTATTACTACCGGCTACTTGATGCTAATAAAGCAGCGCAATTTAAGGCGCTATTGACTCGGATCATGCAATACGCGGTTAGTATTCAAGATTATGGCGTAGCAGGGTTTATGAAGCTGCCCTATAAAAATACACGTGAGTTTGCTTTATGCGACCGTCAGCCTGACTTTTTCTTTCCCAAAAATCCCAAAACATTTGTCGTTAACACTTAGGTGTTAGTACCGCTTCTGGCCAGTTATTGAGGCTCTTGCTGATTTATGAAATAGTGACTATACCAATTCTAATTGCTATAACCTAGCTGACGAAGGAAAGTGATGAGCAATCAACTTGCTTGCGATAGCAATGCTATTCGTAAGTCTATAGCAGTGCTGTACAAGCAAGAAGGCCGGAAAATTTACGCCACACTGATCCGCCTTTTAGGTGACTTTGAGTTAGCGGAAGAAGCATTGCAAGACGCGTTTAATGTGGCGTTAAAACACTGGCCTACTCAAGGCATGCCGGAAAAGCCAGTCCCTTGGTTAATTTCTACTGGTCGCTTTAAAGCCATTGATGCAATACGTAAACAGCAACGTCAAAGAGAAAAGCTAGAAGTTGCTGCTACTGAAGTGGATGGGGTTTCTGATATCGCAGGCCACGTTCAAGAGAAAAACACCAATGCAATTGAAGACGACCAATTGCGGTTAATTTTTACCTGCTGCCATCCGGCTATTGATCCAAAAGTACAAGTTGCGCTTACTCTGCGTGAGGTCTGTGGACTAACAACAGAAGAAATTGCCAGTGCATTTTTGGTGTCAAACACAACAATGGCACAACGAATTGTGCGCGGCAAAGCGAAGATCCGTGATGCCCGTATTCCGTTCGAGCTGCCAGACGACACTGACTTTAACAACCGACTTGATGCGGTGCTTACGGTTATCTATCTGGTCTTTAATGAAGGGTATTCAGCAACACAAGGCGAACTTGCAATACGCAGTGAACTGACGTCCGAGGCAATCCGCTTAACTCGTTTACTTTATTCTCTAACACCAGATCCAGAAGTGGCGGGGTTACTCGCCTTGATGCTCTTGAATGATGCAAGAAAGGCGGCGCGCACCAATGCTAGCGGTGACATCATTTTACTGGAAGATCAAGACCGAAACCTTTGGAGTAAAGGTATGATCGCCGAAGGTACGCAGTTGGTCGCTGAAATAATGCGCGCCGGTGAATATGGCTTTTACACCATTCAGGCGGCTATCTCTGCGACTCATGCAGTTGCGACAACTGCAGCGGCGACAGATTGGTCACAGATTGTCGAATTATATGCTCAGCTACACCAAGTAAGCCCGTCTCCCGTTATTGAGCTCAACCAAGCGGTCGCAATCGCTATGAAAGAGGGGCCGGATGCGGGTATTACCATTATAGAGCGGCTATTTGAGCACAAAGAAATGCAAAGATATCACTTGGCTCATGCGGCTTATGGCGAACTATTATCTCGTGCTGGCAGAACGGCTAGTGCGATTAATGCATTTAAAACGGCTCTCAACTTAACAACGCAATTACCAGAGCAAAGGGTTCTCAAACAAAAGCTTCTCAAGCTCGGTGAAAATTAATTAAGAAAATTTTCCTTACTTTGTCGATCTCTAAAGAATGCATTCGACTAGAGTGTATAGAGCACTTTATTTATTAACACCGCAGGTAACCTTTGGTTATTCAGCTCTATTTATAAAAGACAACAGGAGAATTGACGATGAAAGTAATGGTGATTGTAAAAGCAAGTGAAGGGTCTGAAGCAGGGGAGCTACCAACCGCGGAATTAATGGCTGCGATGGGAGAATTCAATAATGCTTTAGTTGATGCTGGAATAATGACTTCTGGTGATGGTTTAAAGCCGAGTAAAGAGGGAGTTCGCGTTCGTTTTAAAGGCGAAGAGCGCATAGTAACTAAAGGGCCTTTTGCAGAGACTAATGAGTTAATTGCAGGTTATTGGGTATGGGAAGTTACATCAATGGAAGAGGCGTTAGAATGGGTTAAGCGCTGTCCTAATCCCATGAATGAGGAATCTGATATTGAAGTTAGACCGTTTTATGAAATGGCTGACTTTGCAGGTATCGATCCCAGCGGCGAAATCCTCGCAGGCGAAGAACAATTAAGACAAAAGATTGCGATGCAAACTGCACATGTTTGCAATTATTTGTTTTTTGCAGGGCGTACCGAAGAGGCACTTGAATACTATCAACAGCATCTATATGCCAAAGTCGGTCTGCTTATGCGTTTTAACGAAAGTCCAGATCCTATTCCTGATGGTGCGATACCAGAAAACTTCTCAGATAAAGTAATGCACTGTGAGTTTAGCATTGGCGATATGAAGATTTTTGCATCTGACGGCTGTGGTGATGATGCTTCGTTTGCAGGATTTAGCCAGTCTATAACCATTGATTCTGAACAAGAAGTCCACAGAGTATTTAATGCGCTAGCCGATGGTGGCACGGTCAGAATGCCATTACAAGAAACATTTTGGTCCCCCCTTTATGGTCAAGTCGTTGATAAATTCGGTGTTGCGTGGATGGTGATGTTACCTAGTAATACTAATTAACCTTGAGCACGGAATAGCTAAGTCAAATCGAGCAGCAAAAGACGTTCGCTATTCAGATACTAATTAATAAGGAGCTGGACACACTATGAAATATGTCGCTTTGGTTTATTACGATGAACAAGCAATGGAAAAGCTCTCACAAGATGAATGGGACGCACTTAACCGTGAATGTATCGCGTGTGGGGAATCATTAAAAGAGCGCGAGCAGATGATAGGGGGCAACGCGTTGCTCTCAACTCAAAGTGCGACAACCTTGCGGGTACGAGCGGGTAAAGTCGATATTACCGATGGCCCATTTGCAGAGACTAAAGAGCAGCTTGCGGGGTTTTATTTACTTGATGTTAAAGACTTAAATGAGGCCATCCAAGCGGCTAGCAAAATTCCGCCAGCACGCTATGGCAGCATTGAAATTCGGCCTGTTCGCGAGTTACAAGACGAGAACAATGTCAGCTATGAAGCACAAAGACGAGAATAATAGAGGGGTCAAAGATGAGTTATATAGATGGTTTTGTATGCGCTGTACCCACCAGTAAGCGTGAAGAATATCAAGCACACGCCAGCAAAGCGGCAAAAGTGTTTAAAAAATTTGGAGCAGAACACGTTGTCGAGGCCTGGGGGGATGATGTCCCTGATGGTACGCTTACCTCTTTTCCAATGGCTGTAAAATGTAAGCCTGATGAAACAGTGGTGTTTTCCTGGATCACTTGGCCTTCAAAAGAAGTGCGTGATGCTGGCATGGCAGAAGTATTTAAAGATCCTATTTGCGATCAAGAAGCTAATCCAATGCCGTTTGATGGCAAAAGGCTTATCTATGGTGGCTTTAAGACAATAGTAGAGTGTTAACCTTAGTTATTAAATTGGGCTGAGTTATCAGTCCAATTGACATGGAGCAGATATATGCCGAACTTTACCATTACTACGTTTGATTGGGTGCCTGAGCTGCCAAGAGGATATGTCAGAGATATTCGCTTGCGCTGGGCGCTAGAAGAGGCGGGCATACCCTATGATATAGAACTTACCGCTTTCAAAGAACGAGAAAATGCGCATTATTTACATCAACCATTTGGTCAAGTTCCTTGGCTTAGCCATGAAGATAAGGAGATATTTGAAAGTGGTGCTGGTCTGTTATACATCGCTGAACATAACGATGAGTTAATATCGACAGAAAATAGGTCATCGGTAATACAGTGGTTATTCGCCGCGCTCAACTCTGTAGAAATGGCAACTCTTCCATGGACAATTTTGAAATTTTCTGAAGATACTTTTGAGAGTGATGGCAGCAAAGCGATAGAGCGATTTTTACATAGCCGTTTGAAACACATGAATGAATATCTTCGGGGAAAAACTTGGTTGGCTGAGCAATTTTCTGTTGCAGACATCGCGATGGCTGACGTGTTTCGTTTGGTCGATAGGTTTGATGGGCTAAAACAATATAGCTATTGCCGAAAGTATCTAGAGCAATGTGTTTCTAGAGCTGCTTTTAAAAAAGCATACAAAGATCAGCTGGAATTGTACTCTAGAATATAGTGACTATATAAATGGAAGGTGGTGTTTATGCAACAAATTAAAAAAGCCAGCAATTTGCTGGCTTAATGCTTAAATTGGCGAAAAGGTAGGTTAGTTACCATTTTCCTCAGCGTACTTTTTGCACGCTTCTTTATCTTCACACTCACCGTATAAATATAGTGAGTGATTCGTGAGTTTGATGCCATTGCTGTTCGCGATTTCTTCTTGGCGTGTTTCAATAACGTCATCTTCAAATTCGACAACTTTGCCACATTTTAAACATACCAAGTGATCATGGTGCGTGCTGCCAGACAGCTCGAAAACAGATTTACCGCCTTCAAAGTGGTGACGTGTTACAATACCAGCATCATCAAATTGGTTTAGCACGCGATATACTGTAGCTAGGCCAATTTCTTCACCTTTGTCCAATAAGATCTTGTACACATCTTCTGCGCTGATGTGTTGATTATCAGGAGACTGAAGGATCTCTAAAATTTTGATGCGTGGAAGCGTTACTTTTAAACCAGCCTTTTTAAGCTCTAAGTTGTGATCAGTCATTAAATCTGTCTCAATCTGTTAGTTATAATTTGTCTTAGGTCAATATTCACGACGCTATCACCTAAGAATAACTTGCTCGGGCAGCAAGTGCAAAGCAAATGGAATTAATCTTCCAGCTCGCTTAAGCACATTTCGTCATATACTTGTGCACACCACTGTTTAACGCGTTGCTCTGTTAGCTCAGGCTGGCGATCTTCATCAATACCAAGGCCAACAAACTTACCGTCTTCAACTACAGCTTTTGATGCTTCAAAGTCATAACCGTCGGTAGACCAGTGACCAACTACAATCGCACCGCGTTCGGTAACGATGTCATTAACCATGCCCATCGCGTCAAGGAAATATTCAGCATAATCTTCTTGGTCGCCACAGCCGAAAATAGCTACTAACTTACCTTCGAAATCGACTTCTTCAAGTTCAGGGAAAAAATCATCCCAATCACACTGAGCTTCGCCGTAGTACCATGTTGGAATACCGAAAAGTAGTAAATCGAATTCGGCAATCTCTTCTTTACTGCTTTTAGCAATGTCCTTTACGTCTACGAGCTTTTTACCTAGCTCTTTTTGAATCATTTTAGCAACGTGTTCTGTGTTACCAGTATCACTGCCGAAAAAAATACCTACGCTTGCCATTAATTTCTTACCTTCTATCTATTAACCGCTAACTTTTCTTGTAAGATGGTCTCGATGAGTGCACTTCGACTAATGTTTTGCGACTCCGCCATATCACTTAGCGCTTGATACAACTCTGATGAAACCTTAAATTCTACTCTTTTTAGGCCACGCGCGCGATCCCTCTTAATTTGATTGCGCTTGTTAACCTTTAACTGCACTTCTCGTGGCAGTGGATTCGTCTTAGGACGTCCTGGACGTTTTTCATTTTCAAATAGGTCGATAGTTGTTCTATCAGTTTCAGCCTTGGCCATTATCCAACACCTGCGCCTTGCCAAAATACTTGGATCAAGCCTTTTGCTATAAATCCAGAACAGCCGAGAAACAGCACTAGCCAAACGATGTAGCGTCCGAACTTTGGCACATCACCTTTTTTCAGTACGTCCTGAATCGCCATACCGATGAAAAAGAATATACCAGCTAGCGCAAACCACAGCCCTAGCGTTTCAAATTCATTTATAAATTGACTGACCATCTGAGCTCTACTCAATACTTAAACGGCGGCTACTATACCATAACCTACATGCATAAATTAAGTTTATAACGGTAAATTCAATTCGTTTTATTGAAGAAAATCAATAATTGAGCGATTTACAGCTTCAGGCTTTTCAGCATGTAGCCAATGGCCCGCACCTTGTATTATTTTTGCTCGCGCATTTGGGAAAAAACGAGCGATGGGCTCCCTATGCTCAGGCAGGATATAGTCAGAGTTATTCCCTTTAATGAACAAAGTATCGCATAAACAGGAATGCGTTTCATTAATATTAGATGTAATTGCGTCGTATTTTTCAGTAATTACATCTAAATTAAAACGCCAAGTAAGCTTACCTTCTTCATTTTTTGCCAAACTTTTAAGCAAAAACTGACGCACGCCGACTGTTTCAATATATTGGGACATTATGGTATCTGCTTCACTACGACTTGATACATCACTTTTCTGCACTTCGTTAAGCGCGGCAATTATTGCGTCATGCCTTGAGTGATAATCAACAGGCGCAATATCTAATACGACAAGTTTGTTGACGCTTTCTGGGAATAATTGGGCGAATTGCATTGCCACTTTACCACCCATTGAGTGGCCAACTAGGCTGACTTTATCCAGTTTTAACTCATCCAATAACGCTTTGATGTCGTTTGCCATTATTGGATAGGACATTTGCTCATCATGAAAAGAGCGACCGTGATTTCTCAAATCGACGTTAATCACACTGAAATGTTCAGCAAGTGCTTTTGCCACCACATTCAAATTTTCCAAGGAACCAAAGAGTCCGTGCATAACAAATACACTAGGTTTGGCTTGGTCGCCAATTTGTTGATAGTTTAACTGCATAAATCCTCCAAAATTGGCGCTAATTGTGACATTGAAGAGTAAAAATGCAAAGCCATAGAGTAATAAGTTAAATTTGGATATACTAAGTGGCAATTGAAATGAGTTGCTCCTAATTAGCATAGATGACAGGAAACGCATGAAAAAGATAGAAATAGATGACGAGCTATATCAATACATTGCAAGTAACACACAAAGTATTGGAGAAAGTGCTTCTGAGATTTTACGTCGTTTATTAAAACTTACTTCTGGGACAGAATCTAAAGCCGTCGCACAGCAGGAAGAAAAACAAGTACCAGAAATTACAGCTGAGTCACAAACAAAAACACCAAGCCAACCTGTAAAACCCGTTGCGAATGTCTTTAATATTCTAAATAAAGAAGAGCTTGCCATGCAAAAGGGCGTGGTCGGGCGATTTTTGTTTATCCTATCCGCGCTTCATCGTACACATAAATCCGAATTTAATTGTGTGCTCGAAATTAAAGGCCGCGATAGGATTTACTTCGCCACGAGTAAAAATGCACTACTCGAAAGTGGTAGCAGTATGAACCCGAAAAATATAGCAGACAGCGAATATTGGGTGATGACAAATTCAAATACGACTAGAAAGAAAATGATGCTTCATGAAGTAGCTAAGGTGTTAGGTTACACAGATGAAGCTGCCGAGAAAATTAGAGACTACCTATAAGTAAGGAAATCTTATGGCGATCCATCCGCAAGCTGGCAAAAAGGTATCGAAAGAATTATTGGTAAATGTACCTAAGCTGGTTTCATCGTACTATTTAAATGAGCCTGACTTAGAAGCGCATCCAGAGCATTGTGTCGCCTTTGGCACAAGTGGCCACCGAGGTTGCTCACTTAATTTTAAGTTTAATGAGTCGCATATTCTGGCCATCACTCAAGCGATCTGCGATTACCGTAAAAACAACAATATTTACGGTCCGCTTTTTCTTGGTAAAGACACTCATGCGTTGTCGGAAGCCGCTTTTAACTCGGCTATTGAGGTCTTGGTTGCCAACGAAGTACAAGTCATCACACAAGAAAATGATGACTACACACCAACCCCTGTGATCAGCCATGCGATTGTCTCGCACAATTTAGTCAATCCTCATGAGCTTGCAGATGGAATTGTCGTTACGCCATCACATAACCCGCCAGAAGATGGCGGGTTTAAATATAATCCTCCGAATGGTGGACCTGCCGATACCGATGTCACCAAATGGATTGAAGATAGGGCGAATCAGTTACTACTCGAAGATTTGGTTGAAGTTGAACTATTTCCGTTTGCTAAGGCGAGAAGATCTGGATTTATCAAGTACGAAGATCTGATCACTCCATATGTTGAAGACTTGGGTAACATAATTGATATGGAAGCCATTACTCGAGCTGGTGTTAATATTGGTGTGGATCCTCTTGGTGGTTCAGGTGTTAATTTCTGGCCAGTGATCGCCAAACACTATGACTTGAAGCTCACGGTTGTAAATGACGTTGTAGACCCGAGTTTTTCCTTTATGCCACTAGATAAAGACGGCAAGGTGCGGATGGATTGTTCATCGCTTTTTGCGATGGCTAATTTGATAGCACTGAAAGATGACTACGATATCGGTATTGGTAATGATCCGGACTTCGACAGACATGGCATTGTTACCCCTGATGGCCTGATGAATCCTAATCACTTTTTAGCGGTTGCAATTGACTACCTCATTAAACACCGAAGCTGGAAGAGCTCAGTAAAAATCGGTAAAACACTGGTATCTAGTGCCATGATTGACAAAGTGTGTGGCGCAAACGGCCGAGAAGTTTACGAAGTGCCAGTTGGCTTTAAATGGTTTGTAGACGAGTTAGCGGCTGGAGAGCTCGCGTTTGGCGGTGAAGAGAGTGCTGGCGCTGCGTTTTTAAGAAAAGATGGCACCACATGGTGTACTGACAAAGACGGTTTTATCATGGGATTACTTGCCGCCGAAATCCTAGCTGTCACAGGTAAATCGCCATCTCAACATTATCACGCTTTTGAACAAGCATTTGGCGCACCTGTATACAAACGTATTGATGCACCCGCAAATACTGAGCAAAAAGCAAAGCTTAAGGCATTAAGCGCGGACAATATCAAGGCGGACACCCTGGCAGGTGATAAAATTACTCAGATATTAACCAATGCCCCTGGTAACGGCGCGGCTATTGGTGGCCTTAAAGTCGTTACCGAAAACGGTTGGTTTGCGGCGCGTCCATCGGGCACTGAAGATATCTACAAAATTTATCTTGAATCATTTAAAGGTGACGCGCATTTAGCTGAACTTGAACATGAGGCAAAGACATTGGTTGACTCAGTGATTAGTTAACAAAAAGCTTCTAAAAGCCATACTCCTCGTATGGCTTTTTTGTATCCCAATGCGGGTTATACCAATTAGTCGTAATACTTGCTCAATTTGAAGGAGTAAATCTGACGCTAACCGCGTTAAAAATTTCTTATTTAGAATAACTAAATAGCAAAATTTTAGCCTTGTTATCGACAAGATTTTCTCGCCTCAAAATAGATCACTTAATTAAGATAATTGGTATTACTCAACAACATCAATTTGGAATTATGACGTACTTAGCAGAATTAAAACAAAGCGGTGACTTTCTTACTATCACAAGAAATAACGAATTTACACTGGAACCCGTGAACTTCACTTTAGACAACGGTACTTTGGTGGAAGTCCATGATACTGGTGTGATCCAGTTTACGCCTGTAGGTGAAACAACGAAAGATATTGTGCTATCGAGCGCTGTGCACGGCAATGAAACCGCGCCAATTGAGATATGTGATGAGCTTATCCAACATATTATTACTGGCAGACTAGCGTTGGCACAACGGGTGTTATTTATTTTTGGCAACCCGAAATCCATTAATATTGGGCAGCGTTTTGTCGATGAAAATCTAAACCGCCTATTTAACGGCGCACATAATCAAGAATCAGATAATCCAGAAAAGGTCCGAGCGCAAAAACTAGAAGGTTATGTTAGGGCTTTCTTTGAACAGGGAAGCGGTGAGCGCTATCGATGTCATTACGACCTTCACACTGCTATTCGAGGATCTAAAAACGAAAAGTTTGCAGTCTATCCATTTTTACATGGTAAGCCGTGGAAGAAATCGCAGCTGCAATTTTTATTGTCATGCGGTGTCAACACTGTATTAATGATGCGCTCGGCTGCTACGACATTTAGTTATTTTTCTTCTTATCAGTTTGGGGCCGACGCTTTTACTATCGAACTTGGACAGGTTAAGCCATTTGGTGAGAATAACATGGCAAGCTTTGCAAAAACCAAAGAAACGCTAAAAGCATTAATTAGCCAAGAAAAAGTAGAATATAAAGAATTTAATGCAGATGAGTTCGAGCTGTTTAAGGTTCATCGTACAATCAATCGTACTCAAGCCGAATTTTCTTTTCCATTCGCTGATTCTGCTGAGAATTTTACAGGCTTTTCGAAAGGTGAATTACTAGCGACGGACGGAGATAAGCAATATTTCGCTGAAGTTGAGGGGGAAGCTATTATCTTCCCAAATGCCAATGTTGCTTTGGGGCAACGTGCATTACTAACGGTTATCCCGTTAGAGGTTGATGGAAACTTTATATAAATCATAGATGTAAAATTCTACTTGCCTTCGTATCAAAATCTTTCCAAAAACATTGATGCATTTTCACGGTTATTCATCTAGGATTAGTTGAATAACCGTTTACGTTAACGTAAAGTTGAAACGCTTTAATTTAATTTACTTACTTAAATCGCAAATATTATTCAGTCTTTGATAAGTTGTTAGACCAGTTATTCATACTAACCACGAATGTGATCAAGACCAATTAACACAATCATAAATGCGAGGTGAGTTAAGACTCTTTTCGTCTTACGCAATCTGAAGCCAGATCTCGTATGAGAAAGTCGGGTTTGAACTCCGTAAGTTTGTTATGACAACAAGAGAAGGTAGGTTATGACTAACCCCAATAATATATCCTTAAATATCAGCCACGCGCTGGAATTTATAGATGGTCATGCACTCAATATCCCTACATTAAAGATTTTAAGTGACCAAGGCGATGTTTTAGACGGTGCAACAGCACCAGATATTGATAAAGAAACGGCATTAAGAATTTACTCAACAATGCGGTTTATCCGTTTACTTGACGAGCGTATGCAAGGGGCTCAGCGTCAAGGACGTATTAGCTTCTACATGCAATGTCTTGGCGAAGAAGCCGCTGTTACGGCAAGTGCTGCAGCGCTTAAAGAAGATGACATGATCATGGCTCAGTACCGAGAGCAAGCCGCAATTCACTATCGTGGTTTTTCGCTTGAGCAGTTCATGAATCAGCTATTCTCGAATGAGAAGGACTTAGGCAAGGGCCGTCAAATGCCTGTGCATTATGGTTCTAAAGAATTACATTACTTGACTATTTCGTCGCCGCTAGGAACGCAAATTCCTCAAGCAACGGGCTATGCATACGGCCAAAAGCTAAAACACATTGATAAAGAAACTGGCGAGCTAACGTCTGAAATTGACAACGTCACGATTTGCTATTTTGGCGAAGGTGCTGCGTCAGAAGGTGATTTCCACGCTGGACTAAACATGGCCGCGGTGCATGGTTCACCGGTCATCTTTTATGCACGTAATAATGGCTATGCGATTTCAACACCTGCGGATGAACAGTTCAAAGGTGATGGTATTGCCGCTCGCGGTGTGGGCTATGGTATTAAGACCATCCGTGTGGATGGTGCTGATGCGCTTGCCGTTTACGCCGCAACACAAGCCGCGCGTAAAATCGCAGTTGAAAACGGTGAGCCTGTGATGATTGAGTCTATCGCATATCGTTTGGGTGCACATTCAACATCTGATGATCCGTCTGGTTACCGTACTAAAGACGAAGAAGCTGAATTTAAAAATAGTTGCCCAGTAAATCGATTTAAGCAATGGCTTCTAAAACAAGGTTGGCTGGATGAAGCCCAAGATGATGCGGAAAAAGAGAAAATCCGTGAAGATATCTTGGCTGCATTGAAGGTTGCAGAAAAAGTACAGAAGCCTGCATTAGAAGATCTGGTCTCAGATGTTTATGACACGCCAATTCCATCGCTGCAGAAACAATATGATGAATTGAAAGCGCATATTAAAGCTTATCCAGACGCATACCCAGTCACAGCAGGGAGAATTAAATAATGGCTAAAATGAACATGCTACACGCCATTAATTCGGCGCTAGATATCACGATGGCGGAGCATCCACAGGCCTGTATTTTTGGTGAAGACGTCGGCTACTTTGGAGGTGTATTCCGAGCAACTTCAGGCCTTCAAGAAAAATATGGTAAACACCGTGTTTTTAATACGCCATTGACCGAGCAAGGTATTTTGGGTTTTGCCAATGGTCTTGCAGCGTTTGGTGCTCCTGCGCTTGCTGAAATTCAATTTGCGGATTATATCTTCCCGGCATTTGACCAAATCGTGAACGAGTCGGCCAAGTTCCGTTATCGCTCAGGTAATGAGTTTGATGTGGGTAACTTAACAATTCGTACGCCATACGGTGGCGGTATTGCAGGTGGTCTATATCATTCACAATCACCAGAAGCTTACTTTGCACATACACCTGGTCTTAAAATTGTAGTACCGCGTAACCCGTATCAAGCAAAAGGCCTACTGCGTGCTGCCATTAAAGATGATAACCCGGTTATTTTCTTTGAACCTAAGCGCTTATATCGCGCTTCTGTTGGTGAAGTGCCAGAAGAAGATTACAGCATTGAGCTTGGTAAAGCTGAAGTAATTAAAGAAGGTACTGACATAACGCTATTGGCTTGGGGCGCGCAGATGGAAATCATCGAACAAGCGGCACAAAAAGCTGAAGAAGCGGGTATTAGCTGTGAAATAATCGACTTAAGAAGTATTCTTCCTTGGGATATGGATACGGTAGCCAAGTCAGTGGTTAAAACGGGTCGTTTGGTCGTGAGCCACGAAGCGCCAATCACAAATGGTTTTGGTGCTGAGATCGCAGCAACCATACAAAAAGAGTGTTTCCTGCATTTAGAATCTCCAATTGAGCGAGTTTGTGGATTAGATACGCCATACCCTCTAGCACTTGAAAAAGAGTATGTGCCAGATGCACTGAAAGTGTTCGCCGCTATCAAACGTTCTATGGAATTTTAAGGATAAGTTATGGCTAAAGAATTTATCTTACCAGATATTGGTGAAGGCATCGTAGAGTGCGAAATCGTCGAGTGGTTGGTGGCTGTTGGTGACGAAGTAAAAGAAGATCAACCTATTTGTGACGTAATGACGGATAAGGCACTAGTGCAGATCCCTGCGGTACATGACGGTGTGATCATTAAGCTGCATTACGAAAAAGGTGAAATTGCAAAGGTGCATGAGCCTTTGTTTGCAATGGATGTTGCCGGCGAGCAAGCTGCTCAGCCGGAGCAATCGGCACCTCAGTCCTCGCCAACTACTTCAACAAGTGCTGTACTTGAAGACTTTATCTTACCTGATATTGGTGAAGGCATTGTTGAGTGCGAAATCGTTGAATGGCTTGTTGCTGAAGGCGATGAAATCAAAGAAGATCAGGCCGTTTGTGATGTAATGACTGACAAGGCGCTAGTGCAAATTCCAGCCAAGTACGATGGTATTGTTGAAAAACTCTATTATCAAAAAGGTGAAATAGCACAGGTGCATAGTCCGCTATTTCAAATGAAGTTGGCGTCATCTCACGCCGGAAAATCAGACGATCCAATCGCTGATGTCCACAAGCCTAAAGAAAGTACAGTACAAGCTGCTACTGCAAACGATGAGGCTACGCGTAGTTTACCGAAAAATGGTAAAGCGATTGCCTCTCCGGCAGTACGCCGCAAGGCGCGCGAAGTTGGTGTTGACCTCTCTGAAGTACCAGGCTCTGGTAAAAATGGTCGTGTGTATAAAGAGGACATCGAACATTTCCTTGAGCACGGTGTAAGTGGTGCTTCGACCACGAATGAAGCTAACACAACGATACAGTCTCAAACACAAAAGCCGGCTCCTACCTCAGAAGGTGGTAAAAGAGTTGAGCCTCTACGTGGTATGAAAGCGGCGATGGCCAAACAGATGGTGGCCTCTGTTTCGACGATCCCACATTTCACTTACTGTGACGAGATTGACTTAACCGATTTAATTGCACTTCGTGGTGCTTTGAAAGAGCAATATGCCAAACAAGGCGTGAAGCTGACGATGATGCCATTTTTTATCAAGGCGTTGTCACTTGCAATCAACGAATTCCCAATTTTGAATGCAAAAGTAAATGATGACTGTACGGAAATCACTTATTTTGATGACCACAATATTGGTATGGCGGTGGACAGCAAGCTCGGTCTTCTTGTACCAAATATTAAATCTTGCCAAAGCAAATCGATTGTAGAAGTTGCCCAGTCTGTTACTGAGCTGACAGAAGCGGCGAGAGAAGGGCGTGTATCTCCTGATTCACTGAAAGGCGGTACTATCTCAATCTCAAATATAGGGGCGATTGGTGGCACGGTTGCTACACCGATTATTAATAAACCAGAAGTTGCTATCGTCGCGCTTGGCAAAGTGCAGCAGTTACCACGCTTCGATGCACAAGGTAATGTAGTTGCGCGCTCTATCATGCAAGTAAGTTGGTCTGGCGACCATCGTATTATTGATGGTGGCACGATCGCACGTTTCAATAATTTATGGAAAACCTTCCTAGAGGAACCGGCTAAAATGATGATGGCAATGCGCTAGTCCTTGTTTTTGCTAGTTTCTACTTGTTGTAAAGGGCCTTTACGGCCCTTTTTTATTTCCCGCCATATATATATGTAAACCACCGTGAAAGCAAACTTGTAATACCTGTTTGCTTAATTTAGAGAGCTATTCTGAAGCAAGAAAGCCTTTTCGATAACACTGCTACGTCACCAGCTATCGTCAAAGTATCTACATTCATGTAGGCAAAAAACTCTATTCTAAGTAGGAAGTTCTTAACGGATTTAGCGTCAGATTCGTTCCTTCAAATTGAGCGAAAGTTTATTAGATATTATCTGCATTTCTACATTCTAACTCTTTGTATATAAAAGATAATTTGAATATAGCTTAAGAAGCAACTGCTAATTATTTTGCAAAAAAATATTAAAAAGATCCCATTACAATAATTGTACTTCGTATTTATTTCTTTACGATTACTAGAGTGGGTGGGATGACTAAAATGGTATTTTTTCAACTAATTAACAATGGATGCGGGTTAGCTCTGTGTAGTAAAAGTGTAAAAATAAATTTGTACACTTTTTGGGGATAATGGAAATTGCGTTTGGTTGTATTTGCTTTTTTTTAAATTAAGTTAATCTGATCGCGAGACTAATTTTGTCTCAAAGAAAAAGTATAATTAGGGAAAGTCTATATGAAAAAAAGCAAACTGAGTAAAGCTATTCACTCTGCATTAGCCATCTCATTGACAGGTATCATTGCATCAACAGCGATTGCAGAAGAAGTTGCTTCAGATGAATCACTTGATAAAGTTGAAAAGATTCAGATTACAGGTTCACGTATTGCCCGTTTTGAGTTGAGTCAACCAGCGCCCATTATTTCAATAACTGGTGAGGAAATTGAACAAGCGGGTATTCCAGACCTAGCTTCTGTACTTGCAGAATTACCTGCGATTGGTGCGACCGGAACAATTCGAGCCAACTCAAATAGTAACGGTTCTGCAGGTATGAGTACTGTAGATTTGAGAAGGCTTGGAGTAGATAGAACCCTTGTGCTCGTTAATGGTAAGAGACATGTTTCGGGTGAAGCCGGTTCTTCTACAGTTGACCTATCGACTATACCTTCCGCATTGATTAAAACAGTTGAAGTGACAACTGGTGGTGCGTCAGCAGTTTATGGCTCTGATGCGGTATCAGGTGTTGTTAACATTATCTTGAAGAAAGATTTTGAAGGTCTAGAGCTAAGCGCTAGTTACAGCGACTCAACAGAGGGCGTGGGCAGTAAAAATAGCGCATATAGTTTAGTTGGTGGTGTGAATTCAGAGGACGGCAAAGGGAATGTAACCTTTTTCGTAACAAAAGACACCATAGAAGAAGTTATGACAAAAGATATGCCAAACTTCAATCTTGGTGGTCATATGCCAAATCCTGAAAATACTGGTGAAGATGACGGGATCTTTGATGAGCTTTGGGTTCCAAACGTTGTGTCGGAGTATGTTAGCCCTAATGGTGTATTGAGAGGTGGCGGTATTAACTACACATTCTCGAATGACGGCATTGGTGAGTTCATGCCAACTCGAGGGTTATTCGCCAATAGTGCGTTTGCAAGCTTCCCTGATGGTTGTAAATATTGTTTCTCTCCTGAAGACTATGTGAACTATCTTCCTCAGCGTGACAAAGTTTCAACAGGGGCGTTGTTTAACTATGCCTTTAACGATAATGTAGAGCTTTATGGTGATTTCAAGTACGTTCGCTCTGATATCGCTCAACAATTCCAGCCAAGTTTTCGATTTGGCCAAAATAGAATCAAAGTGGCAGATAACCCTTACTTATCTGCTGCAGATAAGAAAGTATTTGCAGATCGTGGACTAGAAGAAGTTCAAATTAATAAATTTCTAGACGAAATTGGTAACCGTTCGGCTAAAAACAAACGAGAAACGTTTACGCTTATGTCTGGGTTACGTGGTGCCTTTACTCTGAGTGACACAATATTTGATTACGATGTGTATTACTCATACGGCCGCACTGAAAATGACCGAATTACTGAAAATGATTTAATTTTGGGGAATTGGGCGGCAGCAATCGATGCGGTGATCGATCCGAATACGGGTAAAGCAGACTGCCGTAGCAATGTTTCTGAAGCTCAGCCGGAAGGTTACCAGAGTCCTGAGACAGTAAATATTGGCGGATGTGTACCTTACAATCCATTTGGATTTGGCCAAGCCTCAGCTGAAGCTATGGATTGGATCACAGCCGATGTTACCAGAAGCGATGCTGTGAAACAGCGTTTCGTGGGAGGCTCTGCATCGTTCGATACCGCTGAGTTTTTTGAATTACAAGGTGGTGCAGTTGGATTTGCGTTTGGTTATGAGAAGCGTTGGGAGTCGTCAGAGACTATCACCGATGAATTAACTCGTTCAAATGTATTATCAAATTCTGCTACACCAAATGTATATGGCGAGTATGATGTATCAGAATGGTTCGTCGAGACACGCCTACCAATTTTGGCTGATGTATTTTTAGCACATGAACTTTCTGTTGATGCAGCGTTCAGAAGAGCTGATTACTCACATACCGGTGAAGCTGATGCTTGGAAAGTTGGTTTTATGTGGTCTCCATTAGAAGGCTATAGCTTACGTGGTACTTTCGGCGAAGCGGTTAGAGCACCAAACATTGCAGAGTCGTTCTCTCCAAGATCACCAGGTTTTGGTCGAGTTACCGATCCATGTGACGTCGATAATATTTCCGATAACCCAAACCGTGTCAAGAACTGTGCGGCATTAGGGATCCCGGCTAATTTCCAAGCTGAAGATAATGTATCAAAAGAGACGCTTACAGGCGGTAACCCAAATCTCAACCCAGAAGAAGCTGAGTCGTTAACTTTAGGCTTTGTATTCACGCCAATTGAGGGGCTGTCGGCGAGTATTGATTACTTTGATATTGAGATCACAGACGCAATTCAATCGCTAACAATACAAACCGTAGCGGATAACTGTGTAGATGGTCCTGATCTAGATACTGTCTTCTGCGGACAAGTAACTCGCGATCCGGCTACTATGTCAATTACGCGTGTTGAGTCTGGTTACTTAAATACAGCTAAACTAAAAGTTAAAGGTGTTGAAGCTGATATTCATTATAATACAGATCTGACATCTATTGGACTTCCTGGTGATCTGAAATTAAAGTGGTTTGTTAGTCATTTGATCGAAAGAAATACATTCCAATTCCAAAACCGCCCTGAGCTTGTAAAGCGCGAACATGGCGAGCTTGGTGATCCAGAATGGCAAAGCACGTTCAGAGCAACTTATGCTCAAGATAACTGGTCTGCAACATGGTATGCAAGATTTATTGATCGCTCAGCTTTGATTGATTTAGAAGATACACTGACTGAGTCTGGAGAAGAAAGAGGTGAGTCGAAAGAAGACCAGGAGCATTCATATACTGGTAGCTTTATAACGCATGACATTTCTGCTAAGTATCGCTTCGACAAAGCTTCAGTAGAGGTTGGGTTTAGAAACGTATTCGACAAAATTCTACCAGATTACGTAGATGGCCGAGGTGCAAACTCTTCACTCTATGATCCTTGGGGTCGTAAAGTGTTTGTGAATTTGAAATATAATTTCTAATCTAAATACGAGAAAAGAGTACTCAAAGTAGTACTCTTTTTTTCATAAACTTTCACTTATACCAATTTGCTTAATTAAGTGATATTTGCCGATAATACCACTGATACATCCAACTACTCTCCAAGGTACCTACATCCATCTAGGGAAGCCAAAAGCTTTTCTATTTAGTTGTTCTAAATAAGAAGTTCTTAACGCAGTTAGCTTCAGATTCGCTCCTACAGATTGAGTAAGTATTAAGACAAATCGTTATTAAACTTGCCTACATGTGTGCTCTTTATTCCACTTTACTCTGGTGGTTTTGTTGCGAAGCGAATTTGAAGGAATACCTTTCGCTTTTCCTAAATTGTGATTTTGATTAGTACTATATGAAATTTACACGATTTTTTAGGTTTAGCTTAAGTTGTTTCTCGGAACTCAACACTAGAGTGCTCTATCACATAAACGATAAAGCACTGAGTTGTGGTTAGTTTAACCCTTTCTTTGAATAAAGGGTGACTTTGTCAGAAAGTAGCGTTACTTTAATATGCTTGTCTTCGCTTCCCCAAATACAATTGGTATGTAGTGTTTTCTCTTCACAGTTATCAGCAGAGCCAAGAATACTCTCAACTTCAGCTTTGTCCATGCCCACTTCTATTTTGTTGTAGTTTTCTAAACTTACTTTAGAACAGCCGACTAGGGTAAGTAGCGCAGCAGCAGTTAGTAATTTTTTCATAGGGTTGCCCGTCTAATGTTTGTATTTTCTTATTTGAAAGATGACCCCAAGTTTAGGGTGATCTAAGTAATGTATGTCGCCGCTATACACGCGTGTATATTGGGACATACGAGCAGTACGAATGTCGTTGCCGTCTTCGTACTTTAAATCTAAATCCGTGGTCACGTAAAGGTAGTGTCTCACGTGAATTTTAATCAAGCCTTCAAGTTGCCAATGCACTTGCTCTTTTGATTCTTGAATATTAAAGCGCTTCGATAGTGACGAAAACTGATCGTCATTTTCAGTTACGCTATAACTGGATGGTGGCGCAAACTGTTTGCCAGCAATAATTTCGATGTTGGGAGCACGCTTGTTACTTTGTTCAGGGAATCGCCAACCAGTGTGCAACAGTGGCTTGAGTCCTTTACGTTTTAACTCGGCAATTTTGTTAGAAAAATTAAACTGTGACTCATTCAATAAATAAATTGAGTCCATATGTTCTTGTGGCTCAACTTGCGGTGAAAGAGGCAAAGTGTCGAATTTTTCAACATAGTTTGCATCTGGATCGCAAGAGCTGGAGTGCGCGCCCGACGTTAATCCTCGAATAAAATCTTGCTCAGCAAACTGCTCACTGCCTTCCAAGCATAGTTTATAGCCGGTGGTATTAAAACCGTCGAATAATAGTGACTTGATGGTTTTTTTATTGAGCGGTTCAGGTTCAATACTAAAGTCTTCTCGCAAAGAGAAACTAGGCTCTTGCTCAAATGCTATCATTTCTACTTCAAACCAACGGGTGGCATGTGCAGACGCGCTACTTACCAAAGCCGCTAGGATGGCCAGACTTTTTATTGTTTTCATGCTACAGCCTTTTTCTCAAAGTCATCAATCATCGCATTAACCAGTTTTAATCTCTCTTGGCCATTTTTTTCTTCGATCAGGAACTTCAGTTTATTCGCGCCTTCCATTCTATAGGTTGACGGGCTACTTTGTATCAATCCTATGATGAATGTTGGGTTAACTTTTGTATGACTACTGAACTCAAAGAAGCCACCTTTGGGGTTTGCTTCGACCTTGTTAATGCCCAATTGAGTTGCCTTTAGCTTAACAGACTGCACCGCAAAAAGGTTTTTCGCCGCATCTGGAAGCAGTCCAAAACGGTCGATTAATTCGATTTGCAGCTCATCAAGTTCCGCCAGCGACTTAGTGCTTGCGATGCGTTTATACATGCTAAGACGAATATTTACATCATGAATGTAATCGTCCGGTAGCAGTGCTGGGAACTTAAGATCAACCTCACTTTGCTGCTGAAGTAGGTTATCGAGTGTTGGCTCTTTGCCATTTTTTAAGGCTTCAACTGCTTGTTCTAGCATTTCCATATACAGCGTGAAGCCAACGGTTTGAATTTGACCGCTTTGGTCATCTCCCAGTAGCTCACCCGCACCACGGATCTCTAAATCGTGGGTGGCAAGGGCAAAGCCCGCGCCTAAGTCTTCGAGTTGTTCTATGGCTTGTAAGCGCTTGACCGCGTCTTTAGTTAAGGCTTGGCTATTCTTCGTGAGCAGGTATGCGTATGCTTGGTGATGGCTTCGTCCTACACGGCCGCGAAGCTGATGTAATTGTGCCAATCCGAGTTTATCGGCCCTATCCATAATGATGGTATTAGCAGAGGGTATATCGATACCGGTTTCAATAATGGTTGTACATACAAGCACGTTATACTTTTGGTGATAGAATTCACCCATCAAGTGCTCAAGTTCTTTTTCACGCATTTGCCCGTGGGCAGTAGTAACGTTAGCGTCTGGCACGAGTGCCGAGATATCAGCGGTGACCTTATCTATCGTCTCGACGTTATTGTGGAGGAAGTAAACCTGTCCACCGCGCTTTATTTCACGCAGAATTGCTTCGCGAATAAGCTCGTCGTTGCGCTCTCGCACAAAGGTCTTTACTGCTAATCGTTTGGCTGGCGGTGTCGCGATAATAGAGAGATCACGCATACCACTCATGGCCATATTCAGTGTACGCGGAATTGGGGTAGCGGTAAGGGTAAGAATGTCGACATCCGCTCTAAGCTGCTTAATCTTTTCTTTTTGCCTCACACCAAAGCGGTGTTCTTCGTCAACAATCAACAAACCCAAATCGGCGAACTTGATGTTTTCTTGAATAAGCTTATGGGTGCCTATTACAATATCAATTTTGCCTTCTTCAAGTTTTTGTAACGTCTCTTTTTGTTCTTTCGCTGAGTTAAAGCGCGAAAGCACACCGACTTCAACAGGCAGATCGGCAAAACGGTCTTTAAAGTTCTCGAAGTGTTGTTGGGCAAGGAGCGTAGTTGGTACTAAGACTGCCACTTGTTTGCTATCGTTGACGGCAACAAATGCAGCACGCATGGCCACTTCGGTTTTACCAAAGCCAACATCACCACAAACGAGTCTATCCATTGCTAGGCTTGATTGCATGTCTGCAAGTACGGCTGTGATTGCATTGCGTTGATCGTCTGTTTCTTCAAATGGGAAGCTATCAGAAAAGTCTCGATAGGCACTCGCATCTAGCTTAAATGCATAACCCGGTTTACTTTGCCGCTTTGCGTATATGTCTAGGAGTTCAGCTGCAACATCTCTGACTTTTTCAGCCGCTTTACGTTTTGCTTTTTCCCAGGCGTCATTACCCAGTTTATGAAGTGGTGCAGAAGCTTCTTCACCTCCAGAGTAACGACTGAGCATATGAAGTGAAGAGACTGGCACATAAAGTTTAGCGTCATTGGCATAGATGATAGTCACAAACTCGGTAGCAATACCCGCAGCATCTATGGTTTCCAGCCCTAAATAGCGGCCTACACCATGATCTAAATGAACAATAGGTTGACCTTCTTTTAACTCAGCGAGGTTTCGGATCAGCGCATCTTGCCCTTGTTCGTATTTATGTTTTCGACGGCGCTTTTGGGAGATCTTAACACCTAATAGCTCTTGTTCGGTGATGATAGACAGCGATTTTTTATCCAGTAGTTTCACACTGGTCGCAAGTGGAGTGACGACCACACCAACATCTGAGTCGCTAGAGACAAACTCTGCAATGCGTTTATAAGGCTTAAGCTTTAGTCCTGTCGGCTTTAATAGGGTAAGCAGTGACTCTCGTCGGCCCTCTGATTCAACACTGAATAATACCCGAGACTTTTGCTTTTTCTCAGCAGCGATGTAATCGAGGATTTTTTGATATGGATTAGCGTGTTTATGCTCAATGCGGACATCGTCGATTAATTCCGCTGCGACATTGTTATTGCCCGCTTTGGTTCCTAGCATCGCTTGACTAAGCTTTATTCGAGAGAAGCCGTTAAGGCCTTCAAACAAGGTCTCTATTGGCTGATATAGCTTGGCTGGTGAAAGTAGAGGGCGAAGTGGGTCAACCCGGCGGCTTTCGTAGCGTTTAGATACGTCTTGCCAAAAGGTTTGCGCTGCAGATTCAATGTCGCCAAAAGGCATAAATACGGTATCTTCAGGCAAATAGTCAAACACCGTCGCTAACGAATCAAAAAAGAGCGGCAAATAGTACTCTATACCCGCAGGCCAGTTTCCTTTACTAACCTGCATATAGATGCTGTCTTTTTCACTACTTGCGCCAAACGCTTCGCGGTAATTAATTCTAAAGCGTTCAATGTCTTCTGCATTGGTTGGGAATTCGTGCGCCGGTAATAAATCGATAGCATCAATCTCATCATTTGAGCGTTGGCTTTCGATATCAAAATGACGAATTGAGTCTAACTCATCATCAAAGAAATCTAGTCTAAAGGGGAGTGGGCTACCCATGGGGTATAAATCGATAATGGAGCCTCGAACAGCAAACTCACCATGTTCCATTACCTGCTGAACATGACGATAACCCGCTTGAGTTAAGGTATCACGCAAGCTTTGTGCGTCTACTGTGTCACCTTTTTTTACCTGAAGACTCATGCCGTGGATAAAGCTAGGTGGTGCGGTACGTAGCATAAGGGTTGAAACAGGAATGATGAGTACGGATTGCTTTTCCTGTTTGAGTGTATTTAGCGTCGCAAGACGCTGAGAAATAATATCTTGATGTGGTGAAAAGTGATCATAGGGTAATGTTTCCCAGTCAGGAAACATCATGACTAGCGTATCTTTTAAAAGATACGCTAGTTCATGCTCAAGGCGAAGTGCAGAGGGGGTGTCGGGGGTGACGAGTACAACTAAGTTGTCATGTTGTTGGATGTGCTCACTCAAACACAGTGATAAGCTACTGCCAACCAAATTACCCCACGAAATTTTATCCTTGTTTGATTTTACCCAAGGTAAATTGTTCCATTGCACATTCGCCATTGATTACTCCTATTTATTAATCGCGATAAATTTTGCAAAGATCCTGATAGTGATCGATTCGTCTGTCTCTTAAATACGGCCAGATGCGACGAACGGATTCACTGCGTGCAAGATCAACATCAACAACCGAGATTTCCTCAGCTTCTTCAGATGCATGCAATAACATTTCACCTTGCGGACCGGTAACAAAAGAATTGCCCCAGAATTGAATACCTTCACTTTGACCCGAAGGATCTGATTCATGGCCAACACGGTTAACGCTAATCACAGGTACTCCGTTAGAAACTGCATGTGCACGCTGCGCAATTATCCAAGCATCTCGTTGACGGATTTGCTCTGCTTTGTCATCGCGAGGATCCCAGCCAATTGCCGTTGGGTAAATTAAAAACTCAGCGCCTGCCATCGCCATCAGACGCGCACCTTCTGGGAACCATTGATCCCAACACACCAGTACGCCTAATTTGCCAACAGAAGTCTGAATTGGAGTAAAGCCCATGTCGCCAGGGGTGAAGTAAAACTTTTCATAAAAACCTGGGTCATCGGGAATGTGCATTTTACGGTATTTGCCGGCAATCGTACCGTCAGACTCAAGTACAACAGCGGTGTTGTGATAAAGCCCTGTTGCACGCTTTTCAAATAACGACGCAACGATGACAACATTAAGCTCTTTTGCAAGTGCGCCTAGTGAGTCTGTGCTTGGGCCTGGAATGGTTTCCGCTAAGTCGAAGAGAGCGGTGTCTTCAGTCTGGCAAAAATACAAGCTGCGGTGCAATTCTTGTAGCACGATAAGCTTAGCACCCTGACTAGCGGCTTTTCGGATACCGTCACAGGTTTTCGCAAAGTTATTTACGAGATCTGTAGAGTTACTATGTTGAACAATACCAACTTTGATGTTTTTTTCAGTCATGGTACTTACCTTAAAAAACCTTTTGGTAACTGCATCGTAATACAGTGCAGGCTACCGAATTGATGGATGATTGGTAGGCAGTTAACGCCAATTACCGTTCTTTCTGGGTGGGCAAGAGAGACTTTGTCTAGCGCTTCTTGATCTTTGTCATCGCCATAGATAGGTACTAACACCGTTTTATTCAAGATCAGATAGTTTGCATAGGTGGCAGGTAATCTCTCACCCTCATTATCAAACTTAGCACTAGGCCAAGGTAAACTAATCAAACGGTATGGAGCGCCATTTGGGGTGCGGAATGTGCGTAGCTGCTGTTCCATTTTATTGAGGGCATCATAGTGCTCGTCTAATTTGTCATCGCACTTAACATATACCAAGGTGTTATCCGGTGCAAAACGCACTAAAGTGTCGATATGACTGTCAGTATCATCACCGGCTAAGTATCCATGATCTACCCACAAGAATGACTCAGCACCCAATTCTTTTTGCAACAATAGTTCTAATTCGGTTTTACTTAGATGTGGATTGCGATTTGGGTTCAACAGACACTCTGAAGTGGTCAATAAGACATTGGACTCGTTAATCTCAATACCGCCGCCTTCAAGTACCACGTTGACCTGTTCAAAGGTACAGTTTGGGTTGAGGACCTGTTTGGCAAGCTGCTGATTGATCTTATTGTCTAAATCCGCAGCAAACTTGTTACCCCAACCTGTAAAGGTGAAATCTTTGATACATAGATTTCCTGTACTTGTTTGCGTCGTAAGTGGACCGTGGTCACGGGCCCATGTGTCATTACAAGGCGTAACAACAAAGTGACACTTAGCTAAGCTAACCTCAGCTGTGCTGAGTAAGTTTTCGATATGCTGTTTTAGCGCTTCATTATGCGCCACGATAACGACTTCTTGAACTTGGGTAATATGTTGGCAAAGTGCAACGTACACAGGTTCAACGTCACTGAGAATGTCGCTCCAATCGGTATCAGAATGCGGCCAAGTAAGCATGATTGCATCTTGTGGTGCCCATTCTGGGAGTAAAGTAAAACTCATTAAATCATCACCATATAATAATAAGCCTATAGTTTATCATTAACCTCAGGTGTGTCAGTAAGTTTTATGAAGATAATTGAGCATTTAAAGAAGGCACCTAATGCGTTAAATGCCTTATAGGTCTTTTTGCTGCTTTAGCTTAAGTTGTCTGGTCTGGGCGTGTAAGCTCGCCCGTACGAGTAACTCTTGATCCGCTTCTCTAATAGCGGTAAAGGCGAGAGTGAATTTACCATCTTGCTTGGCAATGACTTCTGAGTAGCAAAAGATAGCACTGGCTTCATTGCGCAAAAATATTTTAGTTCGCAATGATTGTCCGACCTCATAATCTGCTTCTAACGTTGCGGTCAGGCCGCCACCGCCGTAGCTGTCACAAAATAGATGACTGTCGTCAGGTTCTTCAGTTGCGAGAATGTGGCTGATAATTAAATCAATCTTACGTGATTGCGCCTGCAAATAAGCTGCTAACTCATTGGCAATATCACCCAGATTACGAAGTGGTCGCAGGGCATTAAGATCTAACTCATTAATTTCGTTCGCGAGCTTAAATAGCGGCGGAATTGCAGCTTCTAATTGATATTCGTTCTCTGGAACCATATTGTCATCAACCGGATAGAGGTTGATCTGAACCTGTTCAGCTATCTGAAAATACTGTTCAAATAATTCCTGCAAATTCGCTTTCATGTTTTATCTCTTGGCATCGCGCCGCTTTACAACTGTCTCTATAGTAACGGTTTAGTTTACCGATAATCAAACCTTGAATTGCTCTAGTAGTTGTTCTTGGGTTGTTATCTTTTCTACTTGAGACTGCATGGTGGCATCAACGCTCTTAGCTTCGCTATACACCGACTCGGAAATACCACGAATTGATGAGCTACTGCTATTCACGTTATTTACAATGTCATTTTGCTCATTCAGCATATCAGCAATACGAGAGTTCAAATCGACAATGTGGCGAATGGCGCTGCGCATATCTTCAAGCGCGGCTTTGGTTTGGTCTGCCTTTTCAACCGTTTTATCGACATAATGTTGGCTTTGCTTCATTACAGTGACCGCGCTTTCAGAACCCGACTGCAGTTGACTTATCATTCCACGGATTTCAGTTGTGGCTTCTTGTGTTCTTTGTGCAAGCGATCTCACTTCATCTGCAACGACGGCAAAGCCGCGACCAGACTCACCAGCCCTTGCGGCTTCAATGGCTGCATTGAGCGCTAGGAGGTTGGTTTGCTCGGCGATACTGTTGATAACAGATAGTATTTGTTCAATAGCCGTAGACGAGCTTTCTAACTCAGTAACTACGGTCATTGCCGAACTGATTTGATTAGATAGCTCTTGAATTGTTTCCGTTGTTTCTGCAACGATTGTTTCTCCTTGGCGAGCAACTTGATCGGTGGTTTTAATTGCTTCAGCGGCTTCATGGGCAGATTGTGTTACTTGATGCTCAGTTGCAGACATGTGTGTTGTTGCTTCATCAAGGACTTTGATACTCGCTAATTGCTCTTGAATGGAAAGTTTGGCTTTATTTGCGACCTTAGATGTTTGTTGAGCATCGTTTAATACCTCATGGCCTAAACCTTGAATATTCGCTATCAAAGACTGTAAGCTGCTGGTAAAGGCATTAAAATTTTGCGCCAGTGCTGCAAATTCGGGTTCATGCTCGGTATTTAATCGTACGGTTAAGTCTGCATTACCACGTGCGATAGCAGCCATGGCAGTGTTGATTTCATCGAGTGGCTTTAATAATAAACTAATCACAAAAGAAAGTAGCACAGTCGCGAGTGCCACAGAAATAAAGGCAAATATGACTGCATCTCTTTGCAGTCGTGAAAGTGCAGCAAAAACGGTGTCTTCATCCAGCATCACCCCTAAATACCAATCTAAGCCTTCGACCTCTTTAAACTGCACTAATTTGTCTTCGCCGTTAACTTCAACGTATTGGATATTTTCTGAGATACTTATGTCACCGAGAAATGCACGAGAAGACTTACCATTTAGTTTTACATCAGGGTGTGAGATAGTCGACCCGTCTTTACTCACCATAAAGGCAAAGCCTGCGCCTAGCAGGTTAAACGAGTTAATCATTTCGCCGAGTTTTGCCAAACTAACGTCGTAAAAAATTGCGCCGTTAAATTGGCCTTGTTTAAACACAGGTGTACCAATTGATACCACGATTTCGTTACTTACCGCATCAGCGTAAGGTGCTGTGATAATGAGCTTTCGTGCAGTTTTTGCGTCGGTATACCAAGGCCGCTTTCTCGGATCCCAGTTTGCACCTGGGTTCCATTTTGGATCGCTAGCGACATACTTTCCTGTTTGCTCTTCGCCATAACCTATTAGTAGGAAAGAGGTTGTGAGCTGTGGCTGAGAGAGAATAGGGAAGGCCGCGTCTAAGGTGTCAGTGGAAGCTACGAGGTTGGTAGCAAGAGCGGCGAGATCGGTTGCTCCTTTCATTTGCGCAGTGACAGTATTACCAATTCCCTGAATTATTTCATTCACACTTTGTTCGGCTTGCGCTTTGATTGCTGATTGCACGGAAATATATTGAATAACAGATAAGATCAGTAATGCTGCAAGCAGCACAAGCGCAGAGACGGATACGACTTTGTGTTTAAACTTCACGGCCACACTCCAATAAGTTTGATACATTAAACTTATGACATTTAATAAGAAAATGCCAAACCTTCTGCACTGCATTTGAAGGTATTTCAAATTATTGCGTTTATATTAATTATTTATTCATGGCGCAATTCCTATTCTTTAAGACTTAGAAGAGGAGAAAACATCATGTACAAACCAGTTTTAACAGCGATTGCCTCGGCAATGATACTCGCTGCATGCGGTGGCGGTTCAGGTTCTGACTCAAACGACAACAACACCTCACAACCAACTCAAAAAACCACCGTAAGTGTTGGTGTTTCAGATGCTGCTGTGAATAATCTTGCAGAGGTAAACCTCGTTATTCAACGGCTGACATTTAGAGCATCTGGAAAAGAAGATGTGACATTTGATACCTTGGATGCGCAGGGTAATCCAATGAAGATCAATCTGCTTGAGTATACGGGTGATGATATCTATTTGGTTGTAAACGACCAAGAGATCGATGCCGGTGATTATGAGTGGATTAGAGCCGATGTTGTAAACGGTGGTGCGGGGTCTAATTTTGATTTAACCTCTAGCGTGCGTTTTTTAGATGGTAGCCAAGCACCGCTAGCCGTAACCCGTAAAGGTAATGATGGTGTGGGTGAAATCCAACTCAATAACTTCTCGTTAAATGAAGGTGAAAACCAAATCGTATTGGAGTTTGACTTAAATAAGGCGCTGTTGAAGCGCACAAATGATGACACCGTTTATCTAAAACCAACAGCTGTCCGTTTGGAAAATCTGTTAACCAGTTTCGAGATTGAGGGTATGGTTAGCGAGTCTGTGAAAAATGCATGTATAGCAGATAACGCAGACCTAGCCCCTCTTGTCGGAGAGTACAAACATGTTGTTTATCTTTATAAAGCCGATGTTGCAGTGCCAAGCGACATCAGTGATGAAGACTCAGCGCCAGTAGCAACTGCAAACTTAGATGCTGAGAGTGAATATGAGATAGCATTTATTGGTTCTGGAGATTACAAAGTAGGGTATTCGTGCTTAGGTCATTTAGATGATGCCGAAACGATAGATGCGGATTTTAGTTTGTATCAAACAAAAGACATTACGTTGACGCAAGATACCGAAGTGAATTTTGAGACAAACTAACAGCAAACAAAAAGGGCTTCAAGTGAAGCCCTTTTTACTACTTAAAATTCAAAATTAAGCATTTTCTAGTGCAGCGCGTGGGTCAACATATTCCATGTTGAAGCCTTCTGCCACTTCTTTACACGTTACCTGACCTTTCAGAACGTTTAGGCCGTCCATAAAGTGTTTGTCATTAAGTAGCGCTTGTTTGTAGCCTAAGTTTGCAAGCTTGATGATGTACGGAAGCGTTGCATTGTTAAGTGCAAACGTTGAAGTACGAGGTACGGCACCAGGCATGTTCGCTACACAGTAGTGAACTACGTCGTCAACAATGTATGTTGGATCTGCGTGTGTAGTCGCTTTAGAAGTAGCAATACAGCCGCCTTGGTCGATTGCAACGTCAACAATAGCAGCACCTGGCTTCATCGCTTTGATGTGCTCTGCAGTTACAAGCTTAGGAGCCGCTGCACCTGGAATTAGTACGCCACCGATCACAAGATCTGCTTCTAGTACGTGTTTTTCAAGTGCATCAGCAGTTGAGTAGATAACTTTAGCTTGGCTACCAAACTGTGCATTTAAAGAACGTAGAACATCGATGTTACGGTCAAGAATAGTAACGTCTGCGCCTAGACCTACAGCCATTTGCGCTGCGTTACGACCAACCATACCACCGCCGATCACAACGACTTTAGCTGGTTCAACACCAGGCACGCCACCTAGCAGCATACCACGGCCTTCACGCGACTTTTCAAGCGCTTGAGCACCAGCTTGAATTGACATACGACCAGCAACTTCTGACATTGGCGCTAGCAATGGAAGACCACCACGTGTATCAGTTACCGTTTCGTATGCAATACAGATAGCACCGCTCTTGATTAGATCTTCTGTTTGTGGAAGGTCTGGTGCTAGGTGAAGGTAAGTAAATAGGATTTGGTCTTCACGTAACATGGCGCGCTCAACAGCTTGAGGCTCTTTTACTTTAACAATCATATCAGCAGTAGCAAAAACGTCTGCTGCAGTGTCTAAAACTTTAGCACCAACTTGAACATAATCTTCGTCAGTAAAACCAATGCCGATACCAGCATTTGTTTCAACAACGACTTCGTGACCGTGATTGATTAGTTCACGAACGCTCGCAGGAACCATACCTACGCGGTATTCGTGGTTTTTTATCTCTTTAGGTACACCAATAATCATAATATTCGCCTCAAAATAAGAACGGGGTAAAATTTTTGACTATTATATTTACCTATAGCCAGTGTGTCTCACTGTTTTAATATTTTAATGTAGTGATATACTCTGAATTAATGATTCATTCAGGATAAAAAACTACACTATGTATCAACAACTAGACAGAATCGACAGAAAGATTTTAGTCGAACTTCAAAAAGATGGCAGAATTTCAAACGTAGAATTAGCCAAACGCATAGGATTGAGCGCTACGCCTTGCTTGGAGCGCGTTAAAAAGCTGGAACGAGAAGGATTTATTCGGGGTTATAAAGCCGTAGTCGATCCTGCTAAGCTTGGACAGGGACTTTTGGTGTTTGTTGAAGTTACAGTGAATAAAAACTCGCCTGATGTATTCGATAGATTTAATCAAGCAGTAAAGCAGCATGACGAAATTATTGAATGTCATCTTGTGTCCGGTAGTTTCGACTATCTATTGAAAACACGAGTGACCGACATGTCAGAATATCGAGGAGTATTAGGAGAAATTTTACTTAAGCTGCCAAGTATCAGTGAAAGTCGCACTTTTGTGGTCATGGAAGAAGTAAAAGGAGAAGAAGGAGAAGTAATAAAACCTTGTGCACCTTGAGGTATTTCTTGGTAAGGTGTAAGTATATACAGCAATACTAACGCAAATCACTAATTTGCTGACGTTTTGGGCTTACATAGTCCAGAAAAGAAACAGAAAAAAGGTTTAATTACAATGCGCTTAAATGGTGTGCAACGCCTCTTAGAGACAGGTTTGATTGTAAGCACGGCTGCAGCAATATTTATGTTGTGTGCGTTGATAAGTTTCGACCCAGCAGACCCTGCTTGGACTCAATCCGGTGAGTACGTAAAAGTAAACAATATAACGGGTGCTGCCGGAGCTTGGCTGGCAGACATTATGCTGCTGAGTTTCGGGTGGCTGGCGTTTTTGATCCCAGCGGCGCTGCAGTTTCTTGGTTATCTGCTATTTAAAAAGCCGCATAAGCTACTGCAACTCGATTACACCACGCTAGGTTTACGCCTTATTGGCGCAACATTGTTTATCACCTCTGCGAGTGCAATCAGCAGTATCAACTTTGATGATATCTATAATTTCTCATCTGGTGGGGTAGTAGGGGATGTGGTTGCAGGGGCCATGATGCCCGCCTTTAACTTTACCGGTACTTCTATACTGTTACTATGCTTTTTCTTTGCAGGAATGACGCTACTTACCGGTGTGTCTTGGGTTGAATTTGTTGATTATTTGGGTGAAAAGGTACTCGCCGGCTTTAGATGGTTACGCGATAGACTGACAGCAGAGCGCAATATAGAGCAAACGCAGTCAGTTTCACAGAAACCTGAGGCCGCTAGCACCAAAGCGGATAGAGTAGACAGTGAGACACCAATAATAGCTCCCGAGAAAAAAAATGATTATGAGCAGGCTCTCCAGCAGCAAACCGATACTGAAACTGATATTGACTTCGATGTTGAAGAAGAACCTAGTGGACTTGGTAAATTAAAAGATAAATTGTTCCGCAAAACGAACATTGAATCTACACCTCAAACTTCGTCTGCACAGCACACTGATCTACAAGAGAAGAAAGAACCGTCGGTGTTCGATGAGCTAGATGATATCCTTGAGCAAGAAATCAACTTTTCAGCGATAGAGGATGAGCCACTGGATACTGTCGCGGCATTAAATGCCTTGGATGAAGCACCTGTGCACGAAACCAAAGTGGTTTCTCCTGCAAGGCCTCTTAAGCCTAAAGCACCTGAAAAGGCGGCCAATGGTTATCAGCCTCCACCAAGCGCAAAAGAGCAATTTGAAGCGCTTCTAGAGGCTCAGCCACCAGCAGAGCCATTGCCTTCATTAGATTTGTTGGATAGGCCGGACAAGGCTAAGAATCCAATTTCGCAAGAAGAGTTAGATCAGGTTTCGCGGTTAGTTGAAACTAAACTATTAGACTTCAATGTCCAAGCACAGGTAGTTGGTGTGTATCCAGGCCCTGTCGTTACGCGCTTTGAGTTAGATCTCGCGCCGGGCATTAAAGTTGCTAAGATCACCGGTCTGGCAAAAGACTTAGCGCGTTCATTATCTGCAGTCTCAGTGCGCGTAGTTGAGGTTATCCCAGGCAAGACGTATGTGGGTTTAGAGTTGCCTAACAAACACCGCGAAATCGTACGTTTGTCCGAAGTGATAGATGCCCCTAAGTTTGAACAAAATCCATCTCCTTTGACTATGGTGCTTGGTAAAGATATCGCAGGCCAGCCGGTTGTTGCTGATTTAGCCAAAATGCCGCACCTGCTGGTGGCCGGTACAACCGGCTCTGGTAAGTCAGTGGGCGTTAATGTCATGATCCTTAGCTTGTTATATAAGTCGCCGCCAGAAGATGTGCGAATGATCATGATAGACCCAAAAATGCTTGAGCTTTCAGTCTACGAAGGTATCCCACATTTATTATGTGAAGTGGTTACTGATATGAAAGAGGCTGCAAACGCGCTACGCTGGTGTGTGGGGGAAATGGAACGCCGTTACAAGCTGATGTCGGCACTCGGTGTCCGTAACCTTAAAGGTTACAATCAAAAGATTAAAGACGCCAAAGAAGCGGGTCATCCAATCTTAGATCCACTCTTTAAAGATACAGACGGTATGGCGGATGAACCACAAGAGCTAGATAAATTACCGAGTATCGTGGTCGTTATAGACGAATTTGCCGACATGATGATGATTGTTGGTAAAAAAGTAGAAGAGTTAATAGCACGTATTGCACAAAAAGCGCGAGCGGCCGGCATACATTTAGTGCTGGCAACACAGCGTCCATCAGTGGATGTCATTACGGGTTTGATCAAAGCGAATATACCAACGCGAATGGCGTTCCAAGTATCAAGTAAGATTGATTCACGTACAATCTTAGACCAGCAAGGTGCAGAAAACCTGTTGGGTATGGGTGACATGCTCTATTTGCCGCCAGGAACGAGTGTTCCGGTTCGTGTACATGGTGCGTTTGTTGACGATCATGAAGTACATGCCGTAGTAAGTGACTGGAAAGCAAGAGGCAAACCAAACTACGTAGAAGAAATTCTATGCGGTGAAGCAACCGAGGATATTTTACTACCAGGCGAAGCACCGGAAGGTGGGGATGAAGAGTCTGACCCACTTTATGATGAAGCCGTTGGGTTTGTTATTGAAACAGGCAAAGTGTCTGTTTCGAGTGTACAACGTAAGTTAAGAGTTGGTTATAACCGTGCCGCTCGATTAGTTGAGCAAATGGAAATGTCGGGAGTGGTAAGTGCTCCTGGTCATAATGGTGCACGAGATGTATTGGTAAAAGGTGGAGCCAATTAATGAAAAAATTTAAGCAAATTGCATTGCTAACGGTACTATCAAACCTCTTTATTCAGCCTGTGTGGGCTGATGAGGCTGCGATGCAAAGTCTAAAAGGAAGACTGGCTGAATTAACCAGCTTTCAAGGTAAGTTTGAGCAAATAGTTAAAGATCAAGAAGGCAATGAGTTGCAAACCGGTGAAGGGGCGATAACCTTAGCGCAGCCACTAAAAATCCGCTGGCAACAAGAGATGCCGGATGACACTTTATTTGTATCAAGCGGAGCAACAACCTATTACTACGATACGTTTGCTGAGCAAGTGACCATCCTAGATACGACTAAACTTATTGATACTACGCCATTTGTGCTACTTACGACACAAGAGGACAGTCAATGGTTGAAGTACAACGTAGCTCTTAACGGTCAAGAATATCTGATCACGCCAAAAAATAAAGTAGACTCGCAGGTAGAGCAATTAACACTGCGTTTTGATGACAAAAACGATGGTTTAGCACTATTGAAAGTGAACGATATTTCAGGTCAAGTCTCTACGTTTAGCTTTAAGGAAAGCAAAGTCAATGCGCCAGTAAAAGAGAGTTTGTTTGAGTTTACAATTCCACAAGGAGTGGTCGTAGACGACCAAAGAGGCAGTGAATAGTTTAGGGTTTGATTTTACACCAGATGTACGACCGTTGGCCGCAAGAATGCGGCCAACCTCGTTAGAGCATTATGTTGGGCAGAGTCATATTTTGTCCAAAGGCTCTGTACTTTATCGTGCGATCGAATCTGGACGCTGTCATAGTCTGATCCTTTGGGGGCCACCCGGAGTGGGTAAAACCACCCTTGCTGAGATCATTGCCAACTATGCGGATGCAGAGCTTATCAAACTTTCCGCTGTCAGTGCAGGAATTAAAGAGGTTCGTGAAGCGGTCGTCGATGCTAAAAACCGATTAGCTCAATTTGGTAGACGTACGCTGTTATTTGTTGATGAAGTACATCGCTTTAACAAATCCCAGCAAGACGGATTTTTACCTCACATTGAAGATGGCACCTTTATTTTTATTGGCGCGACCACTGAAAACCCTTCTTTTGCACTGAATAACGCGATCTTGTCCCGCGCGCGTGTTTATACCTTACAATCGCTTGTAGAGGACGAACTAGGTCAAGTACTTAAAGACGCGTTGTCACGAGATGAACAGCTGTCGAAATTAGCCATCACCATTGATGACAGCGCACTTGAACTCATTGCCAAAGCCGCTTCGGGAGATGCGAGAAAGGCGCTTAATCTACTGGAGCAGGCGGTTGACTTAAGTTTTGAGCCAAATTCAAACACTCATTTGGTGAATGAACTTGTACTAAAACAAGTGTTGCCCAGCCAACTATCAAGTTATGATAATAAGGGCGACTTATACTATGACCTAATCTCAGCGTTTCATAAGTCAGTTCGCGGCAGCGCACCAGATGCAGCGCTCTATTGGTATTGCAAGATATTAGCAGGCGGAGGCGATCCGCTCTATGTTGCAAGGCGATTGCTTGCGATCGCCACGGAAGATATCGGCAATGCAGACCCAAGAGCGATGCAAGTTGCGTTAAATGCTTGGGATATATTTCATCGTGTTGGGCCAAGCGAAGGAGAGCGTGCGATAGCACAGGCAACGCTTTATCTTGCGAGTGCGCCAAAAAGTAACGCGGTCTACATGGCGTTCAATCAAGCTAAACGCGATGCTGCAAGTGATCCGAATTACCCCGTACCTGAACATCTCAGAAATGCACCGACAAAACTAATGAAAGAGCTCGGTTTTGGCGAAGAATACCGTTATGCACATAATGAACCTGGCGCCTTTGCCGCCGGAGAAAATTACTTTCCAGAAGCCATTCAAGAGCGACAATACTATCATCCGACAGATCGGGGACTTGAGAAACAAATAGCCGACAAGCTTAACTATCTACAGATGCAAAATGCGCAAAGTAGCACCAAGAGGTACAAGTAGCGATGCTAATAAATTATCTCACAATTGCGCTAGGTGGAGCGTTTGGTGCAATGTTACGCTTTTTTATCAGCGATATGTCGATAAAACTCTTAGGTAAGGGATTCCCTTTTGGGACGTTGATCGTTAATATTCTTGGTTCATTATTGATGGGTGTGCTTTACGGTTTAATTGAAAAAGAAGTTATTTCAGTTTCTCCATCTAAAACGTTGATAGGTATTGGCTTTTTAGGTGCGCTGACTACTTTTTCTACATTCTCAATGGATTCCTTGTTGTTACTTCAACAAGGGCAATATGTGAAAATGGCGTTTAACGTCACATTAAACGTGGTGGCGTGTATCTTTATGGCCTGGGTTGGTCTCTGCCTCATCATGCAAAAAGGTTAAAAAAACAATGTTAGATTCTAAATACTTTCGTCAAGACATCGAGGAAGCCGCTGCGCGTTTGAGAAAGCGTGGTTTTGAACTCGATGTTGCTAAGATCACCGAATTAGAAGAAAAGCGCAAAGCGCTACAAACCAAAACTCAGGAATTACAGAGTGAGCGTAACAGTTCCTCCAAAGCGATTGGTCAAGCTAAAGCGAAAGGGGAAGACGTTCAACCTTTACTAGATGCTGTTGCAAACTTGGGCGACCAATTAAGTGCAGCGAAAGAAGAGCAGGATAAAATTCTTGCTGAACTTAATGACTACGCAATGTCGTTGCCAAATCTCCCTGCTGAAGAGGTACCTGCAGGTGCTGATGAGTCTGAGAATGTTGAAATAAGCACTTGGGGTGAGCCAAAGCAATTTGACTTTGAAGTTAAAGATCATGTTGACCTTGGTGAAGCGCTTGATAAGGGTCTCGATTTCGAAACTGGTGTTAAGCTAAGTGGTTCCCGCTTTACAGTGATGCGCGGTGGCGTAGCGCGTATGCATAGAGCACTTGTACAACTGATGCTGAATACCCACACGGAGCAAAATGGTTATACAGAAATGTATGTACCATATCTTGTGAATAAAGCGAGCTTGTTTGGCACGGGTCAGCTTCCTAAGTTTGCAGAAGATTTATTCCACACAGAAGCATTATCTGAAGACCAAGATGGCTTTAGTTTAATTCCAACTGCAGAAGTACCGTTAACTAACTGCGCTCGTGATGTTATTTACGACGAAAAAGAACTGCCAATTAAGATGACGGCGCACACGCCTTGTTTTAGAAGCGAAGCAGGTAGCTATGGACGTGATACGCGCGGACTTATTCGTCAACACCAGTTTGATAAGGTTGAACTTGTCCAGCTTGTAAAACCTGAAGATTCTATGGCAGCGCTTGAAGAGTTAACAGGTCATGCTGAGCAAATTTTACAAGCACTTGGTTTACCTTACAGAAAAGTGGTGCTTTGTACTGGAGACATGGGTTTCGGTGCGACGAAAACGTACGATTTGGAAGTTTGGTTACCAGCACAAAATACCTACAGAGAAATCTCTTCTTGTTCAAACATGTGGGATTTCCAAGCGCGCCGTATGCAAGCGCGTTTCCGCCGTAGTGGTGAGAAGAAGCCAGAACTACTTCATACTCTTAATGGTTCTGGTTTAGCGGTAGGTCGTACTCTAGTTGCGATTTTAGAAAACTACCAGCAGGCAGATGGATCAATTATTGTGCCTGATGCACTAAAACCATATATGGGTGGTGTAGAGGTTATCAAAGCAAGCTAAGACAGTACTGCTTAATTGAGCTTTGCTCGATTTAAAAACTCAAGTTATTGAAAAGAGGTTGGATTCGTCCAGCCTCTTTTTATTACTATATTATGAATGTTTTTTTACAGAGAAATATAGAAAAATAAGATCATCAACCAATAATTTACGTCTTGAATATCTAGGTATCTATATAAAATTAAAATAATTATGCTTTTTGTGGTCAGCTGTACAAGAATTACATTTCTGATCATTGCATGACTCGCTGAGATGTGATTTATTGAAGGTATGGGTTTGGCCAAATCTCATCGGTAAGTAGCACATCTGTATGAAATATGATGTCGCTCGTGTTTAACTTTTCTCAATAAAATCTTTAATTTAAATTGTTAGTACGAATTGTCATTATATCGCAAGTCACTATCTTCGTTTTGAATGACGTTCGCTTAAGTTTGAACTACACAGTATTAGAAACGTTAATGCTGATCGAGAAAAAGGTGAGGATATTACCTATGAAGAGACAGAAAAGAGACCGTTTAGAAAGAGCACATTCACAAGGATTTAAGGCAGGATTAGCCGGTCGGTCGAAAGAAAATTGTCCCTATCAACAAGTAGAACACAGATCAGAATGGTTAGGCGGATGGCGAGAAGCGATGGATAATCGCAACATCTTTAAAACCTGATACCGAATTTTAGGAGAGCAAAGCCCCAGATGGGGCTTTGTGTGTTTTTAAAGCTATAAAACGATAACAGCGAAAAAGTTAAAATGCGCTGGTATCTTGGAAAAGACCTACTTTCAAATCTTTTGCTTCATAGATCATGCGGCCATCAACTTCGACGATGCCATCTGCTAGACCCATAAATAGCTTACGTTTGATAACGCGCTTCATTTCAATGCGATAAGTCACTTTTTTAGCAGTCGGTAAGATTTGACCCGTAAACTTCACTTCGCCCACACCGAGTGCACGACCAAGACCAGGACCACCAGACCAACCAAGGAAGAAGCCTACCAATTGCCACATCGCATCCAAACCTAAACAACCAGGCATTACTGGATCACCTTTAAAGTGGCAGTCGAAGAACCACAGATCAGGGTTGATATCGAGTTCAGCAATAATTTGACCTTTACCATGCTCACCACCGTCATCATTAATTTGAACGATGCGATCCATCATTAGCATGTTGTCGCTAGGTAGGCGACAGTTGCCTTCACCAAACATTTCTCCGCGACCACATAAAATAAGTTCTTCTTTTGTATAGCTGTTCTTCGGTTCCATAAATCTTCTTCTTAACTTGCAAATTGACGCTACTTTAGCGTACAGATGTACGCTAAACAACTCCGAACAGTTAAAAAGCGTACGGAGACTTGTAAATTTTGCGCTAAAGATATGTCTATTTGATTAAATTTCAAAAAATTGAAGAGATTAAATGCAAATCAGTTCCAATTAGGGGCGATTTATAATGTGAAAATCATTATAATCGGAGATGATATTTTAGCAGGCTATTTTGGGTGATCTATGATCCTTTTTGTTGACTCTTTGACCGTAATTGATTTTTCGTACCTCTGCCCACGTCGTGGTGCGGTAGGTGAAAGTTGGATCACCGATATTGTGCTGCATGGTGAGTTAAACGAAGAGTCTATGGTGTTAGACTTTGCAAAAGTTAAAAAGCAAATCAAACGTATTATCGACGAAAAGCTGGACCACAAATTAGCGGTGCCCAGTGCACTTGCGTGTAATGCAAAACACAGTGAAGGCCGATTTGAATTTGATATGCAATTTGATGGAAATCACTTAGCCATGAATGCACCAGAAGAAGCGGTGTGTGTAGTGGAAGGGGATGAAATCAATGAAGCCAATGCAATCGCTTACCTTAAGTCTGTTATTATGCCGCATATGCCTGAAAACGTGAAAGATTTAGATATAACACTGCGTCCAGAGGCCGCAACTGGCTTCTATTATCACTATAGCCATGGCTTAAAGAAACACGATGGCAACTGTCAGCGTATTATTCATGGTCATCGTTCACTGATTGGTGTAAAGCTCAACGATATCAGCATGCCTAGATTACAAAAACAATGGGCGGATAAATGGCAGGATATTTATCTTGGCAGTGAAGAAGACTTGATTGATCCTAGTTTGCTTCAGTACGTAACCGCGCATGATAAAGATTATGCGTTCGCATATACCTCGTCGCAGGGATATTTTGAGTTGGCGATCAGCAAATCACGTTGCGATATATTACCTTGTGATACAACAGTTGAATGTATTGCGGAGTATCTTGCTGGCCAAATAAAGCTGCAAAACCCACATGATAAGGTTGAAGTAAGAGCATACGAAGGGGTTGGAAAAGGAGCGATTGCGTATGCTTAAACGTGCAATTGTCATATTGCTTGCGAGCACCACATTATTTGCTGAGGCGCTTGAATTAAAAGGTAACCTGACACAAGGTGGCATGGTCGTCGGCAAGCTTGAAAATGCAACTGAGATAAAGCTAAACGAAACAGAATTAAAGCGCTCTAAAGATGGCTATTTCGTGTTTGGTTTTGGTCGTGATGCTGAACTTAACCACATCTTGAGTTGGCAATCTGATGATGGCCAAAAGCATCGCCAAGCGATAGTGATCACGAAACGAGATTACGATATAGACAAGATCACGGGGGTGGCGAAAAAGTATGTTTCGCCACCAGAGTCGGTGCTAAAACGCATACGTGAAGAAGCACAAGCTGTGTCAAAAGCAAGACAAGGCAATTCGGATTTATTATTCTTTAAAGACCCCGTTTTCAGGCCTGCGAAGGGCCGTATTTCAGGTGTTTATGGTAGCCAAAGATATTTTAATGGTGAGCCAAAACGACCACATTTTGGATTGGATATCGCAAATAAAACGGGTGAGCCGGTCTTAGCGCCGGTATCGGGTAAAGTGGTGTTTGCAAATCCAGATCTTTATTACAGTGGCGGCACTTTGATTATCGATCACGGTCACGGCATTACCTCTACGTATATCCACCTTAGTAAACTGGATGTTAAGGTTGGCGATACGGTAAAAACAGGCGATAAAATCGCTGAAATTGGCGCGACGGGCAGGGTAACTGGCCCGCATTTGGATTGGCGCTTTAATTGGTTCGGGGAACGACTCGATCCAGCTCTACTTATGAAAGATACACTAGCGGATAAAGCAGTACAAAAATGACAGACGAACAAAGACAAGCCATTGTTGAGCAACGCATCAAAAGCTCAATCACACATGTAACAAAGACCGTTTTCCCAGGCCGAACAAACCACCATAACACTTTATTTGGTGGTGACGCACTGGCTTGGATGGACGAAGTTGCCTTTATTGCTGCAACGCGTTTTTGCCGCAAACCTTTGGTGACTATCTCTTCAGACAGAGTTGATTTCAAAGAGGCAATTCCTGCAGGTACTTTCGCAGAATTAGTATCGAAGGTAGTGCATGTTGGTAATACCAGCTTAAAGGTTGATGTTGAAATCTATCTTGAAAGAATGCACAAAGATGATAAACACTTAGCAATTACAGGTAGTTTTACCTTTGTTGCCGTGGATGACAATCATAGGCCAACTCCTGTTGTTTGTGACAAAATGCTAAACGGCTTTGATAGCTAGTTTTTCGCTAAGATTTTATTTTTAAAATCTCTAAAGCAAATATAGGGCTAAGCCCTATATTTTACCGACCTAAAAGAACACATCATACAAGATTGTAAAATTGCTACTCGTCAAGAACCGCTAAAACTGATTTACGATAACTAATCGAGCCATTATTTGTTATTTCTAAGTTGAATCTCTTTCGTTCAGAGGACAAATGAGTCATTTTTTACTCATAATTTTTTGACAGTCAAAAAGCCAAAGACCATACTTTTTACCAATATAGTGAAATAGGAGTGGTGCTCATGGCAATTCCAGTAACCGTTGCAGACGATTCTATGATGTCGAGAAAGGCTGTGCTTAGGGCAATACCTGAAGGCTGGGATGTCGAAGTCAGTGAGGCAAAAAATGGCAAAGAAGCATTGGTGATGGTTGAGCAGGGCAAAGCAGAGGTGTTATTTTTGGATCTAACTATGCCAGAAATGGATGGTTTTGAAGTTCTTACGCATCTACACGAACACCATGCAAAAACCGTGGTAATCGTTATTTCCGCCGATATTCAGCCCGAAGCGAAGAAGTTGGTGGATAAACTCGGCGCATTTCGCTTTTTGCAAAAGCCATTACAAAAAGAAGAGTTACATAACACGCTACAAGAGCTAGGTTTATTATGAACATGCCACTCAGTGAAGAGCAAAGGGACGGCTTGCAAGAGCTAATGAATATATCCATGGGCCAAGCAGCGAACTCTTTAGCTCGATTAATTGAAACGAAAATTAGTTTATCTATCCCTGAAATAACTTCGGTCAGCCCAAATCAACTCAATGAGATCTGTAATACCGCACATGTTTACAGAACGAGGCAGTCATTTTTAGGGGAAATTAAAGGTGAAGTCATTAATCTATTGTCACCGCAAGGCTTACAAGAAATAGCCGAACTTATGGACTACGATAGTCCACTGGATGACTCTGATCTTAATGAAGTCTTATTAGATTTATCTAATATCTTGGCTGGTGCATGTTTAAACGGCTTTTCTAGTCAGTTAGAGCTTAAAACCTCATTGACTATGCCGACTATTTACAAACATCAACTATCCGACGACATTGCCGAGTGGAAAACCACATTGGTGATGAAAATTGCATTTATAATCGAGTCTATTGCTTTTGATTCGAGAGTGATTATTTGTTTGGATGAGAAATCCATTAAAACTGTGATCCAAAAGCTCAATGCCATGCTTGGAATAGAGGACTGACTGTGTTTAACGAATTGCAGCGTTATATTCCGGTTGGAATTTGTGTACTCGACCAATCACATACGGTGGTTTTTGCGAATGAATTTTTGAAAAACCGCCTACCGGATAACACTCCCAAAAATATTGAGGGCATGTCTATCGATGAGGTATTTCCTGAAGCTGCAAAAATCATTAAGCGGAAATTGAAGAGTGTTTTTGCTTTAAAAGCAGCAAGTTTTAGCTACTGGGAGCATCGTCCTCATGTTTTTGAACTAAGCAGCAGCCGTCCTGTTACTGGTGATGAAACTTCAATGTATCAGAATATTCAATATGTGCCGATTTTTGAGCATTCTGAAGAAGTGAAAAAGGTATGCGTGATCATACAAGATGTGACGGAGCTTGCGAGCTATTATCAAGAGCAAAAACGTCTAACCGAAGAATTGGAGATAGAAAAGCAGGAGTTAAAAACACTCAACCTTAAGTTGGAAGCTACACAAAACCAATTACTACAGTCTGAGAAAATGGCAGCAATTGGCCAACTAGCCGCTGGCGTGGCGCATGAAATCAACAATCCAATTGGTTTTGTGAATTCCAATATTCAAAGTTTAGAAGGCCAGGCTAGCGGACTGTTTGCGATGCTCGATTTTTATGAATCGAATTTTAGTACACTTGCCGACAGTGATCTAGCACAGCAGGAGCAGCAGCTCCAAAGTCAGCATAGTATCGACTTTTTAAAGGAGGATGTGCCTGAATTACTGCAAGAGTGCTTAGAAGGGCTGGACCGAGTCTCTAAGATAGTTGAGAGTTTAAAATCCTTTTCTCATGTTGATAACCAGGAGTGGCAAGAGGCAGATCTCATTAAAGGGATTGAAAGTACGCTGAAAATAGCCAACAACTCAATTAAGTACCATGCGGTTATCAACAAAACTTACTCGCTTGATGATGAAGTGTTGCTATATTGTCAGCCAATGCAGATTAATCAGGTATTTTTAAACTTAATCATCAATGCAGCGCAATCAATAGCGTCAAGCGGTACGGTAACTATCTCTATCGAAGATAAACAAAACGAGGTAATTATTGCTATCCAAGACACTGGCAAAGGGATCCCAGCTGAGGACATCAATAAAATTTTTAATCCATTTTTTACCACCAAACCTGTTGGTCAAGGCACTGGCCTTGGGCTGTCTCTATCATATAGCATCGTCGCCAAGCACAAGGGTCGCATTCAAGTTGACTCACAAGTCGGTGTCGGCACAACGTTTACGGTATCCTTTCCTAAGCTCAGCGAAGCAGATTTCTCCGACGAATTTACGGATAATTAATCAATCAAACCCAGTTCATAAATAAAATTAGCCTTCATTAGGTTAGCGTTTCTTTGCAATTCATGTACTCCCTTATTGTTTTTGTTCTGATTATCCAGTTCTCAATTATTTGGCTTTAGCTTTCTGACGCTTTCATCATCATAAAATCCAATGCAAGACCGTCACAGCGACAATGCTAAATACTGAAAAATAATTTATAACCACATGTTTTTAAAGTTATTTTTACCACTCAAAAATAGATAAAATAAATTATTGCTCAAATTTTGACAGATAAGAAATACAAGACTAAAGTAACATATAAGACAAATGAGACGGGGCGAAAAATGCAAGCGATCACAGAAAACACACAGTCATTGCAATATCTCACTTTTCAGTCAAGACAGGATTGCTATGCAATTGAGATCCTGTCAATAAAGGAGATTATTGAATTGGGCTCCGTGACAAAAGTCCCTTTGATGCCTGAGTTTATTAAAGGAGTGATTAATTTAAGAGGCTCAGTCGTACCCGTTATCGATCTGTCAGCTCGGCTTTGTGGAGAAGTAATAGAAGTTGGCAGACGAACCTGCATTATCATTTGTGAATTCAGTATTTCTGACAACCTCATTGAGATGGGTGTCATTGTTGACGGCGTTAATGAAGTCATAGAAGTTGACGCAAAAGATCTAACCAACTCACCTCAGTTTGGCGCGCAAATCAGAGCCGACTTCATTGCTTCCATGGTAAGACGCGGAGATGAGCTACTCATCGCGCTAGACCTTGAAAAAGTTCTCTCAGTTGAAGAGATGGCTGAGCTGATAGAGTTAAGCGAGCGTGGTAGTCATCTTGGGGAGTCAGCATAATGCAGATACTTCCAATTAATGAGCTAAAGGCAATCTACAAGTACTACATTAGCGCTGCGGTGTTGCTCAGCCTAGTATTGTCTCTCACGCTATTGCTCAGTGTTCGCGTTGATATTTTGTCGCTATCTTCTGTGCTCATCACCAGTGCACTCTTAGCGGTAACGTTAAGGCAGCGTCATTTAACTGCAAAAGTCATTCTTGATTGTGAGGCATTTGCTAGTTATTCGAGTGAGATGCAAGAGCATTGCGAGGTGGAGCAGCACAATACAGAATCTGTTGCCGCGATTTTAGAAACCGTTATTAATCAGGTCTACAGTATTAAAACCTTGGGTAATGACTCGGTTTCTGGGCTGACCTTGCAGTTTTCAGAGCTAAGACAGGCACTAAATAACACGATCGAATCGGCACGAGGTTCTGTAGAAAATTTTGGTGATGATGAACACTGTTTTGCCAAACACAGTCAAGAAGAACTCAATGAAGTCCTGCATAGTTTGCGCGTGGCTCTCGGTTCAAAACTCGAGGTCGTCAATTCCAATCAAGCTGTAAGTCATGCTGCCAAAGAACTAACTGAGCAAACCAAATCCATTCAAAAAATCTCAAAAGAGATCACGTTATTGTCACTCAACGCATCAATTGAAGCTGCAAGAGCGGGGGAAGCCGGTCGGGGGTTTGCCGTGGTAGCGGAAAGGGTGCGTGAGCTTTCGGATATTACCTCAGAAGCTGCAGAGCTTATTATTGAAAAGATGAATGGCTTAACCAATGCCGTTGCTGACAATACTCAAAAGCTCACCGAATCACAGGCACAAGACGTTACGCTTATGGATGATGCTGAATTACATATCCGAAAAGTGCTCAATGAGATGGCGTCGGTCGCTAATGAGCTGACGCAATCGGTACATGGATTAGATGATACCGCAAGCAAGATAAAAGCGAACGTCGACGACGCGATAACCGATTTTCAATTTCAAGATAGAGTGAGCCAAAAGCTAGAACACATTTGCAAAGGGCTTACTTCATTAGTCTCACTATACAGGACAGAAGGTGAGCTAGGCGAGGAAGGGTTGGCTGCATTACAGCAAGAAATGTTCAACTCTTACACCATGAAAGAAGAAAGGGAATGTCATGTTTCAACCACTGAAAATACGTCTCAACACGACCATGTTGAAGATGAGGTAACATTTTTCTAGGAGGTCTTATGACTAAGAAAATTATGATAGTAGATGATTCGGCTTCAATTCGTCAGGTGGCAAAAATGACACTACTCGCTGAAGGTTATGAAGTCATTGATGCCTGTGATGGTCTTGACGCAATCAACAAGTTAGATGAAGGCAAAATCAACCTGATCATTAGTGACTTGAATATGCCAAACATGGACGGGCTGAGCTTGTTGAAGAAAGTGAAAGAAATGGGTCAATATCGCTTTACGCCTTTTTTGATGCTAACCACAGAATCGGGCTCTGATTTCGTGAGTCAAGGTAAGCAAGCGGGAGCAAAGGCTTGGATGATAAAGCCATTTAAACCCGAAAAGCTGATTAATACCGTTTCACGTATTTTGGCTTAGGAGCATAAATATGAGCAACTTAACCATTGTGCTGCCAGAAGTATTGACCATTTATGAAGTGAGCAAAGTGGCAGCAAAATGGCAGCTCATGTTAAGCGATGACACGACGGCGATAGCGATTGACCTTAGCGAGCTGTTGGAGGTGGACGCTGCAGGCTTTCAATTAGTTGTAGCACTCGCACAGTGTTGTACGGAAAAGCCGTTATCTGTGATAGGTGTCGATGAGCATCACTCACCTTGTGCCTTATGGCTACTCAATACCTTAGTTGCATCAAACTGCGCGCAAAGGAGGTAAGATGGTTGATTTATCCGAAATTCAAGCGGTCTTTATTGAAGAAGCCAAGGAGTTGGTACTTCAATTTGAAGAAAGTCTCTTGGCAATGGAGTCTATACTGCCAAATAGTGACGACGAGATCATAAACGAGGCGTTTCGTGCTGCACATACCATAAAAGGCTCAGCCGGTGTTGTTGGCTATGACCATATTGTCGATTTTACGCATTTTGTTGAAGCAACAATGGAGCTTCTTCGTGATCACGCGCTAAATCCTTGCGAAAAACTGATTTCGACTTTGCTCGAATGTAATGACCATATAAATGCGTTAATTAAGTGCTTAGAGTCAAACGAAGATTTTCCTCAGGCGTTGACCGATGCTGAAACTGGGCTGCTAGAAAGTTTAAAGTCATATAGTGGTTTGCAAGACCAAGTCTCAAGTGAGCAAACCGTTGTCGAAAATCAAGAAGCAACGCAGAGCTTTCGAGTCTCAGCGCAGTTTTATAAGGCCTGCATGGTGGATGGTTTTGATCCGCTCTCGATTATTCGCTACATCGAAAGTAAAGGTAGTACGGTAGAAGTAGATTGGCTAATTGATGAGGTACCTGCGCTTAACGCGGTCACACCAGATGAACTAGAATTATGCCATTTTAGAATGCAGCTAGAGATACATCACTCTACGCGAGAAGATATCGATGAAGCATTTGAGTTTATTGCTGCAGAATCAAATATTGAGATAGCCCCAATTGAAGATGATAAGCCAACGCCAACACTTGTCAAAACTGATAAACAGCCCACCAAAAATAACAAAGTCAAACCAAAGAATCCCGAGCGAATGATGAAAATACCGGCGCAGAAGCTAGATGAATTAGTCAATGAACTTGGCGAGCTGGTTATCGTGTCTGCGGCACTTGAAGATCACACTAAAACAATACGTGACTCGGCCCTTACTGAAATTGTTGAACATATTCAACAACTCGTTAGTGATGTGCAAAGCAGTACACTGCAACTCAGAATGGTACAGATAGGTGAAACGTTTAATCGCTTTAGCCGTGTAGTGCGCGACACCTCAAAGGAGTTAGAAAAACAGGTTTCTTTAGAAATTATGGGGGCTGAAACCGAACTTGATAAATCAATGGTTGAAAAGATAGTCGACCCCCTTACGCACTTAGTTCGCAATGCCATTGATCATGGTATGGAGTCACCAGCACAACGAGCGGACAGTGGAAAGCCTGAATACGGTACTTTATCACTCAAAGCCTTTCATGATTCAGGCAGTATTGTAATAGAGATCAGTGACGATGGACGCGGGCTAGACAAAGAAAAAATTAAAGAAAAAGCAATTCAGCGTAATCTGATCTCACCTGATACTGAGCTTACCGACAAAGAAATTGCCAACTTAATCTTCGAACCAGGCTTTTCCACAGCCGAAAAAATATCAAATATCTCGGGACGCGGCGTTGGCATGGATGTGGTGAGAAAAAACATTGAAGCGGTACGTGGAACGGTGAGTGTTGAATCTGTCGAGCACCAAGGTACGTGTTTCCAACTCAGGTTGCCGTTAACCATGGCCATTATCGATGGTTTTATGGTGAGTGTTGCGGATGCTAAGTTCGTCATTCCACTCGATATGGTTACAGAGTGTATTGAACTTCCGCTTGGCAATGGGGCAACTCGTCAAACCGATTACATTAATCTTCGCGGTACGGTGCTGCCATTTATTCATTTGAGTCGTATTTTCGACTTACCAACGAACCCTAAGATCAGACCAAGTATTGTCGTTGTGAAGTACGGTCAGTTGCGAGCAGGCATCGTCGTCGATCAGCTGTTAGGTGAGTTTCAAACGGTCATCAAACCACTCGGTGCGTTATTTGAAAAGATGTCGGGGATCAGTGGCTCAAGTATTTTAGGGTCAGGAGACATTGCGCTCATTCTTGATGTACCAAAGCTTATTCATGATTTTGCTCATGAACCTGAATCTAGAAAATTAGCTAACTCTTAATAAGGGGATACATAATGGGAATTTTACCAGCAATCTTTGACAAACAAGTTACTCAACTGTCGAAGGCAGTCGTAAACGCGATTGAACACTCAGATCTTACCCAAGTAAACCCCGCTTTATATGAAGGGGAAGCCAAAACACTCGCGACCAATATATTAAGTTTGCTTAAAAGTAATGCAGAATTAACGGCTATTGAGACCACAGGCACATTTGCTGCTCTCCTAGATGGTGCTGGTCGGATTGTTCATCAAAGCAATCAATTTACCCAGCTTATTGCAAATAACGCACAAAGTGATGGTAGATATATTACTGATATGCTGTCGTTGCACAATAACTTTTCTGAGCTTATAGACAAAGCCACCACTGTTAATATGCCTAGTGGATCTTATCAATTAGAAATCATGAAATTAGCAGAGCCCATTTCTAACTGTAGTTTCGTGGCTAAATTAATCAGCCAATCGAGTTTGAGCGCTGGAAGTAATAGCGATTTTTATAAGCAAGCCATGGATTACAGTACCGCTTGTATTATGCTGGCTGATGAAAATTACGATATTGTTTATATAAATCGTGCCATGCGAGACATGTTACTCAGGTTAGAAACTGCGATCCAAAGCACGTTACCTACCTTTTGCGTCGACAAACTGGTGGGAGGAAGTATTGACCAGTTCCACCGTAATCCAAGCCACCAGCGCACTATGTTAGCGAGTTTAACCTCTACGCACGTTGCAAAGCTCGGGTTTGGCGAGCACAGCTTGGAGCTCATGATCACCCCCGTATTTGATGAAAGCAATAAGCGTATTTCTACTACGGTTGAGTGGAAAGACGTAACTGAAGAAAAGCGCAAAGAGCGCTTGTTAGAAGAAGAGTTTGGTGTTGCCTTCCAAGCGGTAGCTTGCGGGGAATTTGACAGACGCATTGAAGCCAATGAGTTAGAGGGATCGATAGGCAGAATTGCAGAGGCATATAATAAGTCGATGGAAGTGCTGGAATCGGTACTTGAGGACAATTTTGCCGTGCTCAACGCAGTGAGTGAAGGTAACTTATTATTAAAGCCCAAAGTACAAGCACAAGGGCTTTTAGGTGAGCTGGCGCAACGTACAGCCAATCTCACCGATGTGTTAGATACTTTAGCGACCGATATCGTCGAGTTGGTTTCGCAAGCGGTCAAAGGAAACATCCAAAATCGCGCAGACACCTCAAACTATGCCGGCGCATTTAAAACCATGACTGATGGTCTTAACGAGGTATTGGAAGCGACTGAAAAACCGATTCAAGAAATTGCTAACGTCATGGAGGGGTTAAAAGAAGGTCGCCTTGATGTTGAGATTGCAGGAAGCTATTCAGGTGTCTATGACGAGTTGAAGCAAAGCGTCAATAGTACAATCTCCAGTTTAAGTCGCATTATTTGTGATGTTCGTTCTAACTCTGAATCGCTAGCGCAGGCATCAACTGAAGTCTCTTCTACAGCGCAGTCATTGGCACAGAGCGCAAGCGAACAAGCTTCATCAGTTGAAGAGACATCAGCCTCTGTAGAACAAATGACGGCATCCATTGCTCAAAATGCAGAAAACTCCAAAATCACCGACGGTATGGCATCAAAAGCGGCAGGTGAAGCACAAGAAGGCGGTAGCGCCGTGGAAGAGACCGTATCGGCCATGAAACAAATTGCGTCTAAGATAGGTATTGTCGATGACATTGCTTATCAAACGAATCTGTTGGCACTCAACGCTGCCATAGAAGCCGCTCGAGCTGGAGAGCATGGTAAAGGGTTTGCTGTGGTGGCTGCAGAAGTCAGAAAGCTTGCTGAGCGATCTCAATTTGCAGCGCAGGAAATATCTCAGTTGGCATCTGGCTCAGTGAGCAAAGCCGAGCGGGCAGGCAGTCTACTTGCTGAAATCGTACCTGCAATTGGTAAAACCTCTGATTTAGTACAAGAGATCTCCGCAGCGTCAGACGAACAAGCGGCAGGTGTTGGCCAAATCAATGACTCGATGAATCAAATCACTCAGCTAACGCAGCAAAATGCGTCATCGTCAGAAGAACTTGCAGCCACCGCGGAAGAAATGTCCAGTCAAGCAGAGACGCTTACCCAACTCGTCGCCTATTTTAAAATCGGAGACATTGAAAGCCAAAGCAAAATCCGAGTGTTAGAAGGAGGCAAGCCGCAAACAGAAGCACAACCCGTCGCCGAGCGAAAAGAAGTGAGTGCTGGGCAAGCTCGCTCAAAAGAGCACTTTGAACAGTTCTAAGGAGGTGCCACATGATTGGGGACTTTATTAGCGATCAAGAATTTACCTGTATTGCTGACTTCTTCAAAGCCGAATCAGGAATACATCTTAGGGATCATAAAAAGAACTTAGTCTGTGGACGACTAAATCAAAGACTGAGGATTTTAGGATTAAGTAGCTATGGTGAGTACATTGAGTATCTAAAGATACCCAATAACAAAGGTGAGCGAAATATGTGCATCGACTTGCTGACTACCAATGAAACCTATTTCTTCAGAGAGCGTAAACACTTTGAAAAGTTAGCAGAGCTGTTTACCACGTACTACCAAAAGTCTGCACCAAATATTTGGTGTGCGGCTTGCTCTTCTGGCGAGGAAGCATACACCTTGGCCATGTGCACGCAGGAGCATTATGGTCACGGGAATTGGGTGGTGCGTGCCAGCGATATTTCTGAGCGGATGCTGAATTTAGCGAAAAAGGCAATTTACCCCTTACATCGTGCTAAAAACATTCCTGACGAATACCTAAGGAAATACTGTCTAAATGGCGTCGGAGAGAAGACCGGCTATATCATGGTGAATGATGAGCTCTATCATAAAGTTAATTTTTTCAAAAATAATCTACTTGTGCCTAATATCGGTGGTAAAGCAGACATAATATTCCTCCGTAATGCACTGATTTATTTTGAAAAAGATGAAAAGGTAAAAATCCTCGAGAATATTTATAGGGCGATGCCGAAGCAAGGTTTTTTGTTTTTAGGACACTCCGAGAGCTTAAATGGCGTGTATGACAAATTTGAATCAATCGCCCCTGCGGTGTATGCAAAATGTTGATGCCAAACAGAGACGTTGAATCAATATTTTTGCAGCCGGGTAGTTTGGCGATTGAGTCATTTCGTCCAGCAACGCTCAATACCTTGCTGGGGTCCTGTGTTTCATTTGTTTTAGTGTCTAAGCAGCACCAACTAGTTGTTGTGAGTCATATGCTATTGCCAACCACAGAAAAGCCGAATGACGATGAGCCGGCTAAATATGTCGATAAGACTTTTTCTTTGGTTCGACAATATTTAAAGCGGTTTAGTATCCCTGAGAATTGTGTGGAGATTAAGCTTTTTGGTGGTGGAGAGATGTTCAAAACGTCTTGTTCAGAGACTGTCGGTATGCGAAACATCGAAATGAGTCATAAGCTGATTGACGATTATGGATTTAGGCTTATTGCGCGTGATGTTGGTGGCCCTTATTATCGGAGAATTCAAGTGGATCTCAAGGATGGCGCTTGCCGGGTAGACCGTTTTCATGTTGCGTTATCGAGTAGGAGAGCAACCTGATGTCGAATAAAATTTCCGTCTATATTATCGATGACTCTGCTGTGGTAAGGCAAACGGTCACTGCGATGTTGGAGTATTCGCCTGAAATCTGCGTGACTAAGGTGTTTAGCAACCCTGTCTTGGCGCAGCCCAGCGTGTTGGCAGAGCCGCCAGATGTAATTATTCTTGATATAGAAATGCCACAGATGGATGGTATTACCTTTTTACGCTGGCTCATGGCCAATAAACCTATCCCCGTGATCATTTGTTCATCGCTAACAACCACAGGTGCTCAATTGTCGGTAGAGGCACTCTCTCTTGGCGCATTTGAAATCTTAACTAAACCAGAGTGTGGCTTAAAATCATTTCTTGAGTCTCAACGCGAGCAATTTATTAAAGTGGTTAAGCAAGCGAGATTCTACAGACCAAAGTCCTCTACGGAAGACATAAGCCGTGCGCCTGCTATCAATGTTGCAATGAGCAATACCAACCTTGCCATTAATACCACTGATAAAGTGGTAGCCATCGGCACTTCGACAGGGGGGACGCAAGCGCTTGAGTACATATTTAGTCAATTAGAACCCGAATTGCCTGGTATTGTGGTGGTACAACATATGCCAGCCAACTTCACTAAAGCCTTTGCTCAAAGGCTAAATGATATTTCAAAATTAAAGATTAAGGAGGCTGAGCATAACGAACGCGTACTGGCTAACCATGTGTACATCGCGCCAGGAAGCCATCACCTTCAGCTTGTTCGTCGTGGTGCATTCTATTACACTCAGCTCAAAGATGGGCCGCCAGTGCAGCGCCATAAGCCTTCGGTCAATGTATTGTTTCAATCTGTTGCGAAGCAAGTTAGAAGCAATGCTATCGGATTTATATTAACCGGAATGGGCGCAGATGGTGCATTTGGTTTGTTAGAAATGAAGAAATCGGGGGCGAAGACTTATGCACAAGATGAAAGCTCCAGCATTGTATTTGGAATGCCAAAAGAGGCCATTAAGCTAAATGCTCACAGTAAAGAAGTGACTCTAGCGGATGTGCCGACGACAATAACTCAATGTTTTTCATGATGTTACTGTTGGGGTGAGCTCAACTCTTGTTTACGCGATTAAAAGGAAATTAGCTTGAAAGCGATCACATTAACCCGTAATTTTTATCATGGATTGGCTGTAGCTATAGCCATCACTCTATTTGGATGTGCGTCACAAAATAGGACAGTTTTAACACCCACCGAGAAATTGAACGTTGAAGCGTTTCACTGTGGCGAGCAGTGGATGACAGAGGTCGATGATCTTTTAATAAGTGGCGATGGTAGCGGGCATGGTCCTGATCTTGGCAGCCAAGAATGGCAATCGGTCATTGAGTTTAAACTTGGTGTAAGAAGTTACTCGGATAAGCCTGACCGTAGCACGCAGGATTGGTGTCGCTATATTGACGAGCACTTAAAACAACATACCCTACATACGCCTTCATTCGCTTGTAACGAGGTAAGAGCAGGAAGTATGGAAGCCGATATTTGTAACAGTGCGGCGTTGTCTCGACTGGATCGCAGGCTCAATTCTGTGTATGAAAAAATTGTAAAAGAGCCGCATTCGAAGCAGCTTCAAGCCGAGCAAATAGGGTGGATAAAAGGGCGTAATGCGTGTTGGAAATCTAGCGATATCACGCATTGCTTGAAGCAGTCGTATATTCACCGTATTGCCGAGCTTGAGGCTCGTTTTGCATTAGTGACTAGCTCCGGGCATACGACGTATCTCTGTAACGATAAGTTATTATCCGTTTTTTACTACGATACTCAGCCACTAAGCATAGTCGCTGAATTTAATGACAGTGAAAAGCTGATGTTCATCGATAACTCCGCCAGTGATACTCATTACCGCGGTGGCGATTATCACCTTAAAGTACAAAGTAATGTAGCAATATTAACTTGGGGTTATTATCAACAGCCCATCCAGTGCAAAGTTACAGTAGACTAAATTTAGAAGCAGATTAGCGCTTCGAGTTGAAGCGCTAATCACCGGTTGAATGATAGCAAATCTTGTCGAGCATCATGATAATAAACGAGTCGTCTTTTGCTTTTCCTAAGAACTCCATTGCATTAAATTCAAACGTCCCATCAGATTTGACTTCGTATTGAAGAAGAAAATCAAACTTTTCGCCTTCTTCTTCTACATAACCATCAATATTTATGTAGTTTCTGCCCCAATCGCTTGTGAGATAATCCCAAGTGAGTTCGGTAAAAAAATTATTCATAACTTGGCGAAAAGTGTAGTCGCTACACTCTTTAAACGGTGTGTCCTGCATTCGGTCAATTTCTAACTCAGCAGTATAATCGGCATAAGCTACAGATGAGGCGACTAAAAACCCAAGTGCAGCTAGGTTAAGTGAGAGCTGTTTCATCATTTTCCATTTTTATGTCTGACGCGAAATTAAAGTATATCAAGCAATATGAAATATTTTGTTATTCGAACCAAACTACTTTATTTTTGCCAGTATGTTTAGCCTCATACAAAGCTTTATCAGCATCATTTAAATGTGCTGTAATAGACATTTTTTCCATCTCGGGAAGTACCGCTTTTACACCAATGCTGACCGTGAGATGTATTTTCTCTTTTTCTGACAGTGTAATTTCCAAGTTAGATATGGATTCTCTGATGGTCTCGATCAGTGCGCTAGATGATCCATGTGTGGCATCAAGTAACACAAATGCAAACTCCTCACCTCCCATTCGCGCGGTAAAATCATCACTGCGTAGCGCATCCTTTATGGTGTAAGCAATCAGTTTAATAGCTTTGTCACCAGCATCATGACCGTAGGTATCATTAATAGACTTAAAGTTATCGATATCTACCATACCAATTAAATAGGGGAAGGATATCTCACCAACTTCGGCGGCTTTTTCCATAAAGGCACGTCGGTTGGGCAGGCCTGATAAGGTGTCGGTCATTGCAAGTTCAAGCAGTTTGTTTTCTGCTTCTTGGCGCTCTTTATCGAGTTTAACCGCATAGTATAAACCCGCTAGAGAATCGACCAGTGGTTGTAAGAATTTTGCATCTTCTTCGGTATAGTCAAAAAACTTATTCGCAAGTCCTATCATACCGACCAATTCGCCATTGAGCTTTATCGGCAGCCCTAAAAACTTAGAGATCCTTGGGTGTCCTTTTGGCGTGCCTTTCGACGCGGGGTGCTTGCCTCGTTCATTACTAATGACGGTTTTTCCCGTCAGGATCACTGATCCAAACAGATTATTAAAATCAGTAAAATAGAGATCGTTATCATAATATCTCTGTACCAATTGAGAGCTTAAATCATTCCACTGCATTTCTGAAATGGCATGAATAAAGAGCCTTGGTACACCGGCGGTATGCTCAAGCTCGCCGATCAGCGCAAATTGGCTATCCGCAATGTCGATGAGCTCTTCTAGAATTTCACGGCATGATTTAGACAGATCACCTGTTTTTAAATAGGCTGACTGTGCTTTACTGATAAAAGACAGTAATTGCTTTTGCTTTCGCTCTTGCAACTGTGCCTCCATCCGGTAGGTAATATCCCGGTGAGTACCAGCAAGGCGCAGTGCTCTGCCACTATTATCGCGTTCAACCACTTTGCCATAGGTTTCTATCCACACCCAGTGGCCATCGGCATGTTTCATTCTATAGGACGTGGTGTAGGCATCGGTTAACCCTTGTAGGTGTTTGGCTAGGTCTCTTTCTACGTGACTACGATCGGCTGGATGAATAAGTTGGCGGAAGTAATTAACACTGGTCTCAACGTATTCAAATTCAATTCCAAGCATATCACACCACTTTTTATTAACTTTATTGATATCTGCTGGAATATTCCAATCCCATGTACCTAGCTCCGAGGCTTCTAACAATAGGCGCATCTGTCGGTTCGTCTCATTGAGTTTGTCTTCGGTGTACTTTTGCGCAGTATTTTCGGTAATAAAAGCCTGAATGCTTGTCATTCTGCCGTCGTGGTTAAAGTGCGCCACGGTGATCATACGGATCCAGATCTGTTTTGAGTCTAATGCCATCTCTAGCAAAATTTCAGACGCTTCTAAACCATCCAAGTGGTTTTGTAAGTTAAAATGAAATTTCTCAACACTTGGCTCGGTGAGTAAGTCTTCAAAATGCAATTCCCCGGAGCATAAGTGAAAAGCGTCAATACCAATCACGCGCTCAATATTCGGAGAAACCGTACGAATGCGCAGCCCATTATTGTACTTCCACTTAATTAACACGATTGGTGAAAAGCGGATTAACTCTTGATCTTCGAGGTATAACGAATAGTTTTTTTGTAGCTCTAAAATATTGGTGATAAGACCGCTGATCGTCTCGAGTAAATGAACATCTCGCTCGGCATAGTTTTTCGGTTTGGTATCGATTAAACATACGCCACCGATTGGCTTGCCGTCGAGTCTAAAAGGTACACCCAAGTATGAGCGAATGTAGGGCTCGCCAGTCACGAGCGGGTTATTGGCATAATTTTCATCCAAGGCGGTATCTGGAACAAGCAAAGACCTGTTATGTTTGATTAAGCTCTTACAAAAAGCATCTTGCTCCGGTGTCCTATCGGCTAGGATCCCATGTCTGGCGATCAGATGTTGCCATTGCCCTTCGATTACAGTGACTAAAGTTATTGGTACCTCAAAATAATCAGATAGGGAGGTAAGTAGCGTATTGAGGTCGGCGAGCGGAAAGCTTGATTCGACTAAATCTTGTGTTAATTCAACTTTTGCAAAAGTATCCACGCCTACTCTCCATTATTTAAAAATGCAGCAAGTTGAGTGGTGTTACTTTGTATCTCGTGAGGTAGTGCGGTATCGAGTAACTTTTCCAACTGAATTTCTAGCTCTATCTGCTTTCTTGGCAGTAAGGATTGCTCAATGTTATCCAGTACGAATAGATAGTTATGGGTCGGTGACGGTAATATTTTATAGTTTCTGAAAACTTCTTGCGCCGCAGCTGCCAATTTCGGTGTGGTGAGTTCGCAAGTTGGCAACGCATAGTAAGTGAGCACGGGGTTTATCGAGTAACATAATAGAAGTTCGGTGATAACTTCATAGACGTTAATTTCGTCTGTTACTTCGACTTTTTCTATGGTGATCAGATAGAACTCTTCGTCTTTTGGATTGCAGCGGATCTCACATCTTAAAACACCAAGAGGAGTGTGGTATATGCCATTACCACTAAAGCATGCCGAGAACTCTGCAAGTATCTGAGATTCTATGTCTTTGCTGAGATTATGCTCGACAACTTGGCCTTCATTATTGATTAATACCCGTGGGCAATCACGCTTTTTTAGTTGTTCCTGTAAAACCGTTTTAAAATAATTATTATTGTATACGTCTATTGCTGCATTAACTTCTTCGAGTAATTTGTCGTTCTCCCATGGTTTACATAAAAACTTATGCGCAACCTTGCTATTAATCATATCAATAAGCATATCGGAGTCGGTATAACCGCTAAGAATTAGGCCAATTGCACCAGGGTTTATTTTTTTGGCTCGTTTTAGAAAATCTCCACCATTCATGAGCGGCATTCTAAAATCAGAGATAATAACCTGAACGGGGTGCGTGTCTATGTACTCAAGAGCTTCAAAAGGATTATCAAAACTGACAACCTCTACCGAAGGCAGCCGTATGACTCGTTTTAACGCCTTAAGTATTGACGTTTCATCGTCTAATATCAGTACTTTGTAACTAACTAAAGTATTTGCTTCTGAGTTCATAGAAAAGCTCCAACCAATCTTGGCTCTTTTGATCAAAAAAGGTGTTGATCACCGTCTGATTGACTTCTTTATTGGTGATAGTGTCTATAAGCAACAATAGCTTAGTGGCATTGCAATCTGAGCTAGCCGTTTCTAGGGCATTAATGAGTGCATACAATTGATCTGTGATGGCTGACTCGTAGCCAATTAACGTGGCTGTATAAAGGGCGATGTGTAATTTCTCGATATAGCAACTCTGTGGGGAATGACATTGACTTTCGGTAATAAGCTGAGCTATTTCTGAGCCGAGCTCACCTAGAAATAATAAGGATTGAAGAAAAACAACACGCTCAGAGTCAATTGATGCGTCATGTAGCTTGTGTACCAATTCCTTAAGTAACTTGACCTTTTTAAAGTTAATATCGCTTAACTGCTCACAGTTCGCGATATCATATCTGGCTGCGACCATATTGTGATAACACACAGAGACAATAATTGCAGACACTAAATCTACACCGAGCGTCTTAATCGCGGTAGAGAGGGAGTATTGCTTCGTCGATAATCCCACATAAGCACTGTTACACAGGTGGAATAATTTAGCTTGAATGAGCACCTCTTGTTCTAGCATCGCTTCAAGCTTATGAAAATCTAAATCAATGTCTTCAATTTTACTTAGCAAGATAGGCAATTCGTTTTCAATGAAAGTTTCATTTAACGCACGCTTTATTGCTTCTCTTAAAGGCAGCTCATTGAGTCGATAAAAAGCGGTGATAACCTCATCGAATTCTTCTCTTCGAAATGGCTTAGCGATGATAAAGGTCGCAGAAATTGAAGATTTGCACAGTACCTTGCCCGTGGTATCGCCCGTTAATAACACGGTGAGGATTTGCGGATAACGGCGTCTAACGATATTGATTAATTCAACACCGTTAATCGATGGCATAAGGTAGTCACTCACAAAGATGTCTATGCTCGCTAACGTATCTAGGGATTCTATGAATTGTTTAGGTGATGAAAAGGTCAGTATCTCAGCGCCTTCCATGCTGATTTTGAAGTGGCGGTGGAGCGACTTCAACATTAACTCATCATCATCAACGAGCACAATCCGTGGCACTTGGCTTTTAATAGACATAGTGAGTAAACTCCTCAAGCAAAACAGGTTTTCCGATGAGATATCCTTGTACTTCATCGCATTTTAACTGTTCTAGAATTTCAAGCTGTTCCACGGTTTCTATACCTTCAGCGACAACTTTTAATTCAAGGTCGTGTACTAATCGAATAACATTTTGGACAAGATCTCGAGCTGATTTTGAACTGTCGATATTTTCAATCAGGCTTTTGTCAATTTTGATAACATCCACTGGCAATTTTGAAATATAGCCCAATGAGGAATATCCCGTACCGAAGTCATCGATGGCAATGGAGAATCCGATTTCTTTTAATTGTAATAATTTAGTTTTAGCTTGCTCGAGATTTTCTAAAACAAAGTTCTCGGTGATTTCTAACTCGAATTGCTCGGGTTTGAGCGAATACCTTTCAATAATCGAATACATGGTTTGTACAAAGCAGGGATCGGAAAGTTGATAAGGTGAAACATTCACTGCAACTTTTTGGATCTCAAGTTCTTCCTTTTGCCATTCGCACAGTGCAATACATGCCTGCTCAAGTACCCAAGTTCCTATTTTTACTATTTGTCCGTCTTTTTCTGCCAACGGAATAAAATAGTCTGGTGAGTTAGCGCCGAACTGGGTGTTCTTCCAGCGAATTAACACTTCGCAACTATTGATTGAATGTTCATTTAAATTAAGCTTAGGCTGGAACCTTAGATAAAACTCATCATTATCAACGGCGTTAAATAATGCCTCAGAGACTTTATGCTCGTTTAGCTTTTCTGAAAGCAGTGATTGCGAATAACGCATATAGAAGTCAGTGCGAGACTCGCAAACAAATTGGGTATAGATAACTAAACTGTCTATTGCTTCCGAGAGTGGTTGCTTAGGCTCAATCATGGTGTACGAGACAGAGAACTTGATTTGGATATTTTTGCGAATGAAAAATTGTTTAATTGAGTTGATTAACTCATCTAAAAATTTGTGTACCTCAATTTCACTTTGTACTGAATCTAGCCAGAAAATGGCTTGGTCAAAGCTAATTTCAAGCATCGAAAAATGAGTCGCTTCGCTCAGTAGAGCATGATCTATGATTTTTTTAAACGTATCTGAATATATTGGGGTATTAGAAATAATATTCTTAACCAACAAGTCTCGAATTTTCAGGCAGATCATGACAGAGTTATCGGTGCGATTGATATGTTCGAGAAAGCCCAGTTTGCTCTGATAAAAGTTAGGATATTTATCCTGCTCGCTGGAGAGGGGTTTAATGATAAGTAGGTAGCTGGATTCTGTTTTTAGCTTGAGCTCAACTTGACATAACACCCCAGAGCTTTTCAATGTTGCAATTCTGCGTTCAGTAAAATCATCAAGGCATTTATCACTTTCAAAATTAAACAGTTGAAAGAAGTTGCCTTTATTGACCTCGTTCAACACTAATTCCGTGTAAGCGTAATTACAGTCAATGACATTACCTATGGTATTAACTTCGACTAAAGGTGCATTATTGTTACGCAATATCTGGGTTTTTAATTCGTTTTTGTGATGGTTTGTGAGTGCCGCTTCTATCGTTGTGTACAGTTCTTCGTTATTCCAAGGCTTGGATAAAAACTTAAAGGTGTTATTCGCGTTGATCAGCGACTTCATATCGTCATAATCAGCTTGCCCACTGAGCACAATGCATTCAATACTGGGATCATGCTTTTTCACTTCTTGGATAAGCTCTTGGCCATTCATGCTGGGCATTCTGAAATCAGTAATAAGCACATGCGGTTTGTGCTCTTGTATTAAACCGAGCGCTTGTCTTGGGTCATCGGTATATACCACTTCATAATGCTGTAAACGCAGAGTGCGCTTAAGCGACTTTAGAATATCAATTTCATCATCAACCAACATGATAGGTGCATTCATAGCTACCCCTGGATTAGCGCATTAATTTTTTCTAACAGAATAGAGTTATCAAACGGTTTAGAAAGGGCATCGTTGGCGCCCATCGCTTTGGCCTTTTCAAGTTCTACATCATTTAACGCAGAGATCACCAAAATCTTAATCGCTTTAAATTCTTCTTTTTCGCGGATAAATGAGATCACTTGAAAGCCATCCATTCCCGGCATGGAAAGATCGAGCGTGATTAAACTTGGTTTAAACTCAGAGATGGCAATGCCTGCCATAAAGCCATCCCCAGCTTCTTGTATCAAATAATCGTTGCCTATCACTCGTCTTATCGCTTTTCTATATTGGGGCTCGTCATCAATGATAAGCACCTTAGCTAAATCCCGTTCTTTATCAGAGTGTAGACCACTTTCTGCGATTTGATAGTCGCTAATAAAGTCTTGCGAAAGGGGGATTTTGTGCTTGTTTAAAAAGGATAAAAAGTCTTCAAGTAAGACACGGTAGTTACCGCGTCCAGGAAGCTTATGACCTTTTAATTCGCCATTGGCAATCCAACGACTTACACTGCGTTGGTGTACGTTACAGTAGCTGGCGATTTCGCTTGGTTTAAGTGTTTGCATAGTCTTATTGCTTTAATTCTCTTACCTATTGGTATAGCACAAGAAAACTAATAAGACAAAAGCGACATTAGAGACAAAGAAAATAGAGTATGTTTGTGAGCTAAAGGTATCAAGGCGGGCAGCCTTGATACCATCATGGATATATAAACCTATAACACCATCGCGGCTATCCAGCCGAAGCAGAGTAGTGGGATGTTGAAGTGAATGAATGTAGGCACCACGGAATCCCATATGTGATCGTGCTGGCCGTCGGCATTTAAGCCAGAAGTGGGTCCAAGTGTGGAATCTGATGCAGGAGAGCCCGCGTCGCCTAATGCACCTGCGGTTCCCACCAAAGCGGCGGTAGCCATAGCGGAAAAGCCAACTTCTAGAGATAAAGGTACAAATAGCGTGGCAATGATTGGCACGGTTGAAAATGAACTGCCAATTCCCATGGTAATAAGTAAGCCAACAAGCAAAATCATCGCAGCAGCGAGTGGTTTATTATCGCCAACAAAATCTGCACAACTTGCTACTAAACTTGCCACATCGCCCGTTGCTTTCATGACGGAGGCAAAGCCTTGAGCAGAGATCATGATAAAACCTATCATTGCCATCATCGCCACGCCTTTGCTGAAAACATCGGAGTTTTGTTCCCATTTCACAATGCCAAAGAGGCTAAAAATCATCACGCCAACGAGCCCACCTAATATCATTGAGCCACTGTTATTTTGTGCAATGAGAGAAGCCAGCACCGCAGCACCGCCGACGATCATGACTTTAGTTGCTTCTTGGCCTTCCGGTACTGTGTTTGACTGAGTACTTTGCTGTTGACTCACTTCATAAACTCGCTTTTTACGATAAGTAATGAAAACGGCAATCAACAGGCCAATCAGCATACCAAGCGCTGGGATCACCATAGCGTACGGCACGTCGAACTTAACCAATTCTAAACCATTGTCTACAAGGTTTTTATGCAAAATAGAGTAAAGGTAAATGCCACCGAATCCATATGGCAACACCATATAACTGGTCGCTAGGCCAAACGTTAAAATACACGCAATCGCACGGCGGTCTATCGTCAGCTTGTTCAGTACGACTAATAGCGCTGGAATGAGGATCGGAATAAACGCAATATGGACAGGCACAAGGTTTTGCGAGGCAATCGAGCAAGCCAAGATGATGACCATTATAAACATGCTTAAAAACGTTGAGCCTTCGCTATCATTGGCATTAACCAATTTGAGCAGCTTTTGCGCGAGGATTTGAGTTAAGCCAGACTTTGAAATAGCAACTGCAAACCCACCTAACATGGCATAGCTTAAGGCTATTTCTGCGCCGCCAGATAGCCCATCATTAAAGGCGTTTAAGGTTGTCTTCAAATCTAAACCGGCCACTAAGCCCGCAGCTATTGCACTAACTGTCATGGCGACAATTACATTTATTCTAAAGAGGGTTAACCCCAGCATGAGCAAGACGCCCAAAATAACAGCATTCATACTATTTTCTTGCCTTTCTTTTTATTGATTTATACAACCTCTTCAACTCACCAAGCTCAAGTTTATTAAGTGGTTTTTGTTGATACTGTGACTTTTCAATTAATTGATAAAACTGCCAAAGTGACGCTTCTAACTCAGGAAATAACTTACATAACTCAACAATATGTTGTTTCGCCGTAGTGCCACTTAGGTGCTCTTTGAAATCGGACACTATAGCATTGTAATAGACAAGTTCGATAGGGCGTTTATGCCGAGTAAGCTGCTTGCTAAGGTAAAATAGCGCAATTGAGAGCAAAAGCAGCATAAACAGGGAAAATATCCCAGCCCAAAATTGACCATTACTCCCAAACCACTCTTTAAACAGTGCGCCTTGCTTTTCTTTGTCAAAATTAATGACGACGCGAGTCCACTGATAGTCAAGCTCCTCGAGCTGTAATCGCAACCAATTAATAGATTGCCAATTAGACAACCCAATTAAGCTGTAGCCCAAACCACTTTTAAACTCGCTCGATAATTGTTCTAACTGAGAAAGACTCCCTGTCATGCGTTCTGGGGCAATCCAGGCAGTTGGGTCTAAGCGTTGCCAGCCAATTCCCGGTGTAAAATATTCAACCCAAGCATGTGCGTCATATTGATAAACGCTGTAATAGCCTTGATTGTCATTTTTTTCACCGCCCAGATAGCCTGATACTAAGCGAGCGGGGATACCCGCGCTTCGCAGTAGAAACGCCGCAGCAGAGGCGTAATGACCACAAAAACCGTTAAACGAGCTAAATAGAAAGTCATCAATCCTATCGCTCGATTGGGCTGTAGTTGGTGTTAAGGTATAGACGAAACCATTTTGCAAAAAATAGCGCTTCATTAATTCAATGAATTGGCTCGTTGTTGTCGATTGACTGTCCCAATCGCGCGCCAGTTGCCTTGCCTGTTGATTAATGCCGTCAGGTAATGCGGTGTTACGTCTATAATACCAAGGCCTTAACGAATCTTGGGGTTCAAAGTGAGTGAAATCGATTTGATACTCGACAGGTTTTGCTGATAGGTTTTTCAAATAGACCGTGCCAAACACGTTACTATTCAACTTAGCGTCTTTCGAATAAGAGTATGACAGGCCGTACAACCAGGGAAGTTGGCTTGGCTGCGCAATAATGGTTGCTGCGCCAATCGGTTCTTTTGGCAACGCTCTGATATTGGTACCTTGATACTCAGAGACTTTCCATTGCCGTCCGTCAAATTCATCATGAATAATTGCACGCCAATAGAAAGGTCCAGTTTGTTGAGTGTTCTCAAATGACGCCCTAAACACCAAGTCGCTGGACTGGGATACGTTTGCGATATTGAAAGGATCTACATTCTCAGATAATCCTGTTTTTGCTTGATTCTGCGGTGCAGGTAACTGCCAAAATGCCGGGAGTTTTGGTAAAAAAACGACTAATAAGGTAGCTACAGGCAGCACCAATACCAATCCCTTTGCACTTACCTTAAGCGCAGGTTTGAACCTTAGGTTTTGCTCGAGATTAAGCATGATAGCTAAATTAACAGCCAGCAAAATCAATACAAGAAATGCTGCAAATATACTTTGTGTAAAAAGAAATAAGCACGGATAAGTAAAGAAATTCAAAATACATATTTGTGTAAATTGGCGAGCTTGCGTGGCATGCACTTGTTTCAGTAGCGATGCAACCAACATCAAAGCCACAAAAACATTCACGCTGTTTTTTATACCTATTAATGAGGCCGTTGCAATGGCGCCGAGTAAAGTGACCAAGTTGATAAAGCGAATGCTTAACACGCTTGGTTTAATCACCAACCTCGATGCTTGCCATAGTGTTAAAACGGTACATAACCCGACAAAGCCGATACCAAAATCATCGACAAGAATAATGCTCAGCAGCCATAAAAATAGTGACGTGCTGTAGTACCATTTTGGGAAGCTAGAATTCACTTAATGCCTCCAAGCAACATAGTTTATGGGTTTCACCGTGACCGAACGGGATCCTGTTTTGTTGCAGTAAGAGGGCATAACTTGTTTGTTGCTTATCGGCGTCAAGCACCATAGTACAAAGTTTACTCAGACGTTCTTCTTTGCTGCCTGAAAGTTTAGAATAATCGAAAATAATGCGGTGTAAATCGGCCGACTCCGGTGCATTCTGTTTAATTAACATCAGTTCTGTCTTGGCGTAATGCTTCCAAGAAACGCGGCTTAAACTCATCCCTTTTTGATATTGCGAGAGATGGTCGAACTCAACTGAACGCTCTTTCTGTTGTATGCTTTGGCTAGTATTCGAGGCACTGCCGAAGCTAAACTCTGTGTCTACAACGGGCAATGGAGTAGGGTACACGTAGAAAGCATCGTTTGGTTTTATATACGACCAGGTACGAATAAGGCCAAATGGGAAGTAGCTGAGGATTTTAATTACCCCCGTATCATATACGCCACGAGGTAATTCAGGGGCACTTAGCTCAAGAATTTTCTCATCACTCACTTTGGAAATATAGGTAGCCGTTTGGTTGTATTCACTTGAAAGTCTGAGTGATTGGATCTCTGTGCTAGATGAAATACTGAGCCTAATAGATGAACTATATGGGCTAAAATTAGCATTACTTCCCAAATATCGGACATTTGTATTGTTCAAGTTGAAAAAACCTAAAAATAGGGCGGCTATCATCATCACAGCCATTATGTAGGACACTGCAAGGATTAGATTATTTTGATAGTTGATCCCCAATACAAAATTAAGCAAAGCCACAGCGATAAAAAAACCGCCATCCTTAGATGGCAGTATGTAGATATTATTATGAGATAACCGTATTTCTGAGCGTTGATGTCGTTGATAAATATGCTGCTTAACTTTCCGTTTCAAGCGGTTAATCATGCTTAATGTACCGGTACGTTTTGAAAGACCTGTGTCTGAACTTCTGCTTCATTAGTCGTGGTAACGCCAAGTCGATGGGCACAGACTGAAGTGAAAACGGCTTGAACATCATCGGGTATGACGAAATCTCGACCACTAATAAACGCATATGCACGACTTGCGGCTGCAAGTGCGATGCTAGCTCTTGGCGACAAAGGATCGCTAAATTGACCTGAGCTTCGTGTGTAGTTAACTAAGCGAAGGATGTAATCAATAATAGCGTCACTTAGCACAATGTTAGGCACAACTTGTTGATAGGCTAACAGTATTTTACCATCGATCACTTGTGGTGCTTGAGTCAGTTTTCTCGCTTTCCCAGCTAATTTAATTAGCTGCGCTTCTGCCATTTCCGAGGGGTATCCTAAGCTTATACGCATAAAAAAGCGGTCTAGTTGTGACTCAGGCAGTGGATGCGTGCCAGATTGATGCTGAGGATTTTGCGTTGCAATCACAAAAAATGGGCTAGGGAGCTCATGGCTTACGCCATCGATGGTTACTTGATGTTCTTCCATGGACTCCAACAACGCGCTTTGAGTTTTTGGACTTGCGCGGTTGATTTCATCGGCCAGTAAAACTTGGCTGAAAATTGGACCAGGATGGAATTCAAAAGACTGATGTTCACGGTTAAAAATAGAAGTGCCGGTAATATCAGCTGGGAGTAGATCGCTAGTAAATTGCACGCGACGATATGTCAGGCCTAACACATCAGCAAGAGAATGAGATAGCGTCGTCTTACCCATACCTGGTAAATCTTCAATAAGGAGATGACCGCGACACAAAAGACTGCAGATCGCGAGCTTTATTTGTTCAGGCTTTTCTAAAATAACGGTAGAGAGCGCATCGGTAAGTTTCTTTATTTCTTCATTCATGTAACCAGCTCTAAACGCTTCATGACTGAATCCACTTTATGTGCATTGAAAGGTTTAGCGATAAAGCCCTTAGCACCAAGCTCCCAAGTGTTTTGAACATTCTCCATACTATTATGGCCAGAGCACATGATGACATGGGCCACAGGAAAGTTTTCGTTGATGTAGGAAAGAATTTCGGTGCCATCTGTATCGGGAAGCTCAATATCTAAAAAGACAACACTGGGTTGTTTATGCTTTAGTAGGGGCTTTGCGGAATCAAAGTCTTCACAACCATAAACTTCTTCAAACCCTAAGTTTTCCAAAATCTGTGTCAGAAAATCTCTGATCTCAACAGCGTCATCAATTATCAAGATTGGTTCTAGCGGTCTTACAAATTCCATATGTCGATACTTCAAATTACAAATTCAACCACATACTATAAAAAGCGAAACCATAGCTCAATAGAAAATACAGTAAACTTTTTATTAATGTCCGATACCGTCTAGTATTGGACATATTAAGGGTGATTAAATTGGCTTTCTTAACACTACAATTACTACAAACTATATAGCCTATAATTTATATTATGTTAAATACAGTGAATTAAAAGAGAGATTAACTTACTCTCTTGTACAATCAAAATTTCGCTGGATGTTTACGGACTAATTTTTGACCTGCTTATCCGTTTTCGAATATAAAACTGACACCGCTGTTTCTAGTGCTACATCCCTACCATTATTGTCCATATCGCCAGCTACAATTATATTTGGTTCGAAGTCTTCACGAAAACTACCATTTACGTGATATAAGCGTTCAAACCCAACTTCAACCCAAGCGTTACTTTGATCAAGGACGAGACGTTTGATGCCGCCAAGCAAATCAGCCATCGGTGCGCCAATTACTGCGTCCGCACCCAAAGCATCAAAGCCAATTGTCATGCCTTCTCCAATACTGCCAGTCCAGCGCCCAGCAAGTACAACAAACGGTACCTTTATGTGTTGCTTTGCTGGTTTAGTGAGCGCGTCTTTTAACTCTGCTTTGTTGAATTGTACAGCTCCCGTTTGAGTACGGTACTTTTGATACACGCTTGGCGCAGCAGTAAAATGTCCAAGTATGGGTTCTGCGACACCAGTATTCCCGCCGCTGGGTGTATTTCTAAGGTCAATAATATAACCTTTCACTTCACCTAAAAGCTTTAATGCAGCTTTAAACTCATCAACGGTTTGGGCGTTGCCCATGGCGTTATTAAATCGAATATGACCAAATTCATCTATTTTTTCGTAGGATACTTTAGGCCCATTACCTAGCGCATTTATCGCATCATAACTTGCGGCAAGTTCGACAGTTGCTAGCTTTGTATCCCGTTGAAATTCAATTTCGCGTTTTTGATAACGTTTTCCTCCTAACGCAATATTCAGTGCGTAACTCTTCTGAGCCTTATTTAATTGACTCAATGGCACCTGCATTACGTCTTGGATGGATTGCGATATTGTATTGCCATCTATCCTTGTCACTTTATCTCCGGGTTTTATCCCTTTAACGTCTGCATCGCTGCCCCGTTTTACGTCAATAATAAGTGCGCTGTTATCATTAAACTCGACATACATATCTGCACCTGTTGGATACACACTGTAATCCTCTTCATTTAATGGACCAAGATTGAGATGCGGATCTGTAAAGTGGCGTAAATATGCTTGGCTTAAATCAATAAAGGCTTGCTTTGAATCTAAATTATTTAACTTATTCTCAAATAGCTGCCGAGTTTGCTGGTAATCTTTAAAGTCATCTAGATATGCGTAATGGGTTTGCAAGTTATGATCGAGTTCTTTCCAAGCATCTAACGCGCTAAAAGTCTCAGTACTTGCAGAAAAATTTGTTGTTAAAAGGAAGCTGAAGCATAAAAAAGCATTTAGTTTCATATTATTATGTCCTTGTTATTATTATTTAATCCCAGTTATTTCATACTAATGAAGCGCTGCGCTAAATGGAATACGCTTACAAATATCCGCTTCTGCGATGAGAATTTCCTCTAAACGTTTGTCTATCGTTAATTTGTCGAAATACTCGTAGCCGAGCTCCACAAAGAGGTTTTTGTGTTTTTCTTCTGACTTGGCGATTGCAACATAAAAGTCTTTCTCTTTGCCTTCAGGAAGCGCTTCTGCAACTAAAGAAAAACGCTCGTGGCCCCTAGCCTCAATTACCGCACCAATCAGTAATCTATCAATTAAATATTCATCTGTGCCTTGGCGGAATAATGCGCGCATTTGCTTTATATAGGGGTCTTTTTGATCGTTTCCTAGTAGCGTACCACGCTCGGTTAAGATCTTAAGTACCTGTTTAAAATGGATCATTTCTTCTATTGCGAGATCAGCCATCGCTTTTACTAGCTTGATCCTGTCTGGGTAATGACCAAGCATTGCCATCGCCATTCCGGCTGCTTTTTTTTCTGCAGCGGCGTGATCTTGAAGAAAGGTATCAAAGTCGGCTAGGACTTTTTCAGTCCAGCTAAAAGGTGTGTGATATTTTAATTCAAACATAATTCTACCTTGTATATACAGCTTGTGGTGAGTATAACAAACTCAGGCGCTCGAGCGAACTTGCATGCTAAAGAGCGCTGTGTCTTTATCTGCTTTGCCATTACGTGTCGATTCTACTTTATTGGGGTGTGAAAACCACTTCCATGCAGTGACTTTACCACCGATATTGACATGCGGAATGGTCACTTTTTCTTGAGTCACGCCTATAAATTCGGCAAGCGTTTGCTCGGCATCAGTCGCGGTTAGATTGACCATTATAATAGGAATATGATTCATTTTTGCAAAGCTAAGCACCCTAACATGATGCTTGCTATAACGATCCCGCCAATAACCATCGTCTTCAAAATGTTTGTCAAAATCAGGAAAAGTTTCCAAATAACAACGCTTAATGGTGTCGTTAAAGCCCCCTTTTTGTGACAGTAAATTTTCTTTCATTGCCGTCATCAAACGCTTAATTGAGGGAAGCCATTGCTCAAAATCTCGTGTCAAATGTACTATTTTAACTTCAGGATATAAAGCATATAGTTTTTCATAGTCAGCAAAAACGGGCGTGTCAGCAATAAACTCAGCGCAGTCTAATGCTTGCCTTGTGTATGCCGTGTGTGCTGTTTTGTATCCAGCACCTAATGCAGCAATACACAGACTTGTTGTGCCCGTTCGTGGTAAACCCGTTACCAGAAATTTGTGCTTTGTCATATTTAGATAAAGTAATACACGAGGTTGAATGACGCTAAAATAAGTATTACTCCATATGTTGTCGCCATCGCTACTTTTCTGATTGAAAAGTTGGTTTTACCGAGTGCAACATAGTGTGCAACTCGAGAAAACAAAAAAGCAATGCCAAAAGCATGAAGTAGATATGGGTTGATTTGTTGAGTTTCGAGTAACAACATCATTAACAGTACGAAAGGTGTGTACTCGATAAAGTTGCCGTGGATCCGTATTGCACTTTGCAGTTCATCGACACCGCCATCTCCTAGCGATACTTTGTGTCTGTGTCTGAGTGATATTATGTTAAAACTGAGTTTAATATAGATTATTGCCAGTAATGCCGCATATAAACCGGTGATCATAAAAAGCCCTCCAATGGAGGGCTTAGTGTATAAGTTTAATTAGTTCACAGCCAGTATTACTCAATTAAGTAAACAGCATAAACTTCCGCATTCAATGTAATTGCACCTGTGTTATACGCATTTTTGTATGCGCCTTGATCTGCTTCCATCGCCATTGCTGCAGAGCGCACGTAAGGCTGAACTGGCGTTTGCATTGGTTGGAATGAAACTGAGTACAGTTTTGCCAATTCAACATCAAACTCGCCTGCTAGTTCTTTAGCTGCTTTCTTTGCATCTTTAATGGCGGCTTTTTTGAGACTTTGCAGATACTTGCCTTCATTTTCAACACCAAATTCTGTGTTATTGAACTGATTGATGCCGCTGTCTACAAACTCTTGAAGTAACTCTGGGTATTTTTTGATGTCTTTAAGTTTCACAGTCAAGCTGCGGCTCACACGAAAACCATCAAACTCTTCTTCATTTGATTCGCGATTGTAGCGTGTCTGTCTGTAAACATTCAGTTGCTCTGCGTGAATATCGTCTTCTTTAATATCGAAGCGTTTAGCGATTTCTATGGCCTTAGCCATAATCTTATCGACGTTTTCTTTAGCTGTGGGTAGCGACTTTTGCTTTTCGGTAATGGCAACACGTATGGTTGCAACATCGGGTTGTACTTGAATAAATGAAGTGCCTTTAACATATAAATGCGGAGAGTCAGGCAATGCGCCTGCAAAGCTAAATCCAGATAAACATAATGCCAGTAAGCCAGTTAAAATTCGCATCTTTTGCTCCTAAAATGTGATACCTGCATATTCAAGCATATTTCAATTAACAACTACTGAATTGGATTTCAAGGTAACAAACTTTAACAAAATGAGTGATTATCACTCTGAGAAGTTATATGTGGTACTCTCAACTTTTACGCGTGATTGATAAACAAAAATCGCCGCCAATATGAGTTGGCGGCGATTTCTGTTTTAGCTAGGGCCTGTTGACCTTTGCTGTTTGATTTTTGTTCTTCTGAGTGTGTTTTGGTCGCGACGCTCGACTTGCCGCCTAGTAATCTAGGCAAAAGTTGA